>NZ_PPRC01000059.1 GCF_002902565.1 Staphylococcus petrasii
AGATGTGTATAAGAGACAGCTTCTTAACTATCTTAACAAATTATATAAAAACCCTTATTTAACAGTATTTAAGCAATATTTCGTTTCTCACAAGTGTATTAAGTTGACGAAATGGAAACGAAGTGTAATAATAATATTCAAGAAATTAGAATTATTATAAACAAGCAATTATTCTTATGTAATTCTAAAAATTTTTTCGAAAATCAGGAGGAATTTAAGTTATGTCTTTAATCAATAAAGAAATTTTACCATTCACAGCTCAAGCTTATGATCCTAAAAATGACGAATTTAAAGAAGTAAGCCAAGATGATTTAAAAGGTTCTTGGAGTGTAGTTTGTTTCTACCCTGCTGACTTCTCATTCGTATGTCCAACTGAATTAGAAGATTTACAAAACCAATATGATAAATTACAAGATTTAGGTGTTAACGTATTCTCAGTATCAACTGATACTCATTTCGTACACAAAGCTTGGCACGATCATTCAGATGCTATCAGCAAAATCCAATACACTATGATTGGTGACCCTTCTCAAACTATTACTCGTAACTTCGATGTATTAGATGAAGAAGCTGGATTAGCTCAACGTGGTACATTCATCGTTGACCCAGATGGCGTAGTTCAAGCAGCTGAAATCAATGCAGACGGTATCGGCCGTGACGCTAGCACATTAGTTAACAAAATCAAAGCAGCTCAATATGTACGTCAACATCCAGGCGAAGTATGCCCAGCTAAATGGGAAGAAGGTTCTGAATCATTACAACCAGGATTAGACTTAGTAGGTAAAATTTAAGGAGGCATTACAGAATGCTTAATGCTGATTTAAAACAACAATTACAACAGCTTTTAGGTCTTATGGAAGGCGATGTTGAATTCAGAGCTAGTATCGGTTCTGATGACAAATCTAAAGAGTTAAAAGAACTTTTAGACGAAATCGCTGAAATGTCAGACCATATAACTATTGTAGATAAAGAGTTAAAACGTACGCCAAGTTTTACAGTAAGTAAACCTGAAGAAGATACAGGCATTACGTTTGCTGGTATTCCATTAGGTCACGAATTCAACTCACTTGTTCTAGCAATTTTACAAGTGAGTGGTCGTGCCCCTAAAGAAAAACAATCAATCATTGATCAAATCAAAGGTTTAGAAGGTAACTATAACTTCGAAACTTATGTAAGTTTAACTTGTCAAAAATGTCCAGACGTTGTTCAAGCATTAAACTTAATGAGCGTAATTAATCCTAATATCACTCATACTATGATTGATGGTGCTGTCTTCCGTGAAGAATCAGAAGACATTATGGCTGTACCTGCAGTCTTCTTAGATGGTGAAGAATTTGGCAATGGTCGTATGACTATTTCTGATATCTTAAATAAATTAGGAAGCACGCAAGATGCTTCTGAATTTAACAATAAAGAACCATATGATGTTTTAATCATCGGTGGTGGACCAGCAAGTGGTAGTGCTGCAATTTATACTGCACGTAAAGGTTTACGTACAGGTATTGTAGCTGACCGTATCGGTGGTCAAGTTAATGATACTGCTGGTATCGAGAACTTCATTACTGTTAAAGAAACAACTGGTTCTCAATTCTCTGCTAACTTAGCAGCACATATCGAGGAATATGATATTGATACTATGACAGGTATCCGTGCTACAAATATTGAGAAAACAGATAAAGCTATTCGTGTAACACTTGAAAATGACGCAGTTCTTGAAAGTAAAACTGCTATCATTTCAACAGGTGCAAGTTGGCGTAAATTAAACATTCCTGGTGAAGATCGCTTAATCAACAAAGGTGTTGCTTTCTGCCCTCACTGTGACGGTCCTTTATTTGAAAATAAAGACGTAGCAGTTATCGGTGGCGGTAACTCAGGTGTTGAAGCAGCTATCGATTTAGCAGGTATTGTTAACCATGTTACATTATTTGAATATTCATCTGAACTTAAAGCAGATACAGTATTACAAGACCGTTTACGTTCTCTATCAAACGTAGACATTCACACAAATGCTAGAACTGCGGAAGTTTTAGGGGAAGATCATGTAACTGGATTAAGTTATGAAGACTTAGCATCAGGTGGAATGAAAGAAATTAACCTAGATGGTGTCTTTGTACAAATCGGCTTAGTACCAAACACAAGCTGGATTGGTGACGCTGTAGAATTAAATAATCGTGGAGAAGTAGTTATCGATCGCGATAATCATACAAATGTTCCAGGTATTTTTGCTGCTGGAGACGTTACTGATCAAAAAAATAAACAAATTATTATTTCAATGGGCGCAGGTGCCAATGCGGCATTAAATGCCTTTGATTATATAATTAGAAATTAATAACTAGAGATATTCTAGTTTGTCACTTAACCTATCAAATATCTTCATATAAACCGAGATACTAATATAAGTATCTCGGTTTTTTATTATGTGAAATAAAATTATTGCTTTAGTTAGCTAAATAAATTATAAATACTTGCCATAAATTGTTCATAGATATTTTTTATTTTAAGTTCTTATCATTCAAATATTTTCCTATAAATGATACTCTATTATTATGTTTTATTTATAAAGGAGATTATTAAAATCTATGAAAAAGAGTATTATAGTTGGCGCATTTTTAACACTATTATTAACTTTAAGTGCTTGTGCACCTCATAATGATGATAGTGATGATAAGAACGAAGATCATCTACAAAGTAATGGTATTACAGCTCCCAAACATGCTAAAAACGTAACTGATAAAGATATTTTCACCTCAGATAAAACTAACCAAAAAATTAGCGAAGATGAGATGAATAAAGCAATCCAGAAATATTTAGATGTTAATAGCGATATTCTAGATAATAAATATATTTTACAAAGTCAAATAGATAAACAAAGTGGCGGACAAACTAGAGTTACAAAAGCTCAAGCAAATAAATTGAGCAAATTATCGAATGTTGCCGTTAAAAATGACTTACACTTTAAGAAATTTGTTGAAAATAATACTATTCCTGCAGGTTATAAAGACAATGTGACTCGTATTATCAACTATTTCAACGCTTTAAATAGTACAATTTCAGATATAGACGAAAAAATAGAACAACTTAATTACGAACCTCAAAATACAATTAACGTTGTTGATGTACCTACACATTATGCTGGAGACGTAAATGGTAAACAGCAAAACAAAATTAAAAAATTCTTAAATGATAAAAATATCAAAACAGATGTTTTTGATAAATAATAGAAGAAAACCACACTTTAACGAGCGACTTAATTTCGTTAAAGTGTGGTTTTTTAAATTTCTATGTATATCGGCTTACAGTTTTCGATATTCTGGTCTAACGCTTCTTTTTCAGTAAGCATTCCAAAGTAAACGAGCATGCATCGAATGACTACTTGATGGGCTACGATTACTATCGTTTCTGCCTCTTTTGATACTTCATTTTCAAAAAATAAACGAATTCTATTTAAGACATCCCCATAACTCTCACCTTCAGGCGCTTTCTGCGTAAAACTATGACGGAAATCTTTATATTCTGGATGATTAAAGTATTGATGATACTGAGCATCTTGCATTAATTTATCTTTATATTCGCCTTCAAATACTCCTAGTGAGCGTTCTCTGAGACTTGGTGTCACGGTAGTAGGAATGTCGTATGGAAAAATATTATTATAAGTTTCAATCGTACGTGTTAAATCAGAGACATACACGTGATCAATATCCATATCTTTAAAGTAACTTTCTAAGTTTTGTGCCCCTTCAATACCTTTTTTAGTTAAATGTACATCTAATTGGCCACAGAAATAAGCGCGATGATGTTTATTATCATAATTTGATTGCGACTCTCCATGTCTCACTAAATACAGTTTCAATTCAATATTCCTCCTTTTTAAAATTAAGTACTTTTGTGCAAAAATAATTATAATGATATCAACCTTATGATAACGCTATGTAAGAAATAATGACATTCTATACATTAATTTATTTAAGACTCCCAGACGTCTAAAATTAAGAAAATAGCGTTTTAACTATGAAAAAATTGAAGCATTTCCACTTACATACTATTAAATATTTTTACCACTTTAATATGAATATATAATTTTGTAGATTTTAATAGTTTATGATTGTCATACCATTGCTTTACATGATACTATTAACATGTAGTTAAACAATAACTACAAAGTCTTTTATATTCATGAACATAATACTCCTGGGTGACGCCTTAACCCGACGTCACCCTCTTTTTATGCCCTTTTTTAGGATTTAATTTCTCATATAAAAAAAGAGAGCCTATTTAATATAGCCCTCTTTAAATCTTCAAATATTATTATTTTCTGATAACACGTAAGATTAAGCTTACGATGAAAATTAAAATAATTGCACCTAATAATGCTGGGAAGATTGGTACGCCACCCCATACAGGACCCCACATACCGAAGATTCTACTACCAATTGCTGAACCGATTAAACCAGCGATGATGTTACCGATAATACCGCCTGGAAGGTCTTTACCCATAATCATACCGGCAACCCATCCGATTAATCCACCGACGATTAACATAATAATAAAGCTCATAATCAGAACTCTCCTTATCTTTTCGTTTTTTATTTACTTCTTACTTCTACCACCATCAATGATTTTTAAACATATTAATTAAAAAATAATTAACTTTTTTTAAGAAATATTCTTGAATTTATTTTTTAATACTTCTGAATTTTTTCGTTGCGTGACATAATTAAATTAATCACTAACCATACGATTTGTATAATGATTGGTAATAGAAAAGCTATAGCTAAAATAATAATAGATACTGCTCTTAATTCTGGTGTTTGGAAAATACCCGCTGCGTCAGTACGTCGTTCCCAAATCATAACTGAACTACCAATGAATAAGATAATCCAAAATGCAGAAACGACCCACCACAAAATCCATGAAAGTTTCATTTGCTTGCCTCCTAGAAAATTCCTAACAGTAACGTATTAGTCTATTCCCTTTTCCAAAAATAAAAATCATAAAAGTACATTATTCTGAAAGTCTATAAAATTCTAATGCATTCTTATAAAAGATTCTTTCTTGAATGTCTTGGTTAAAGTTATTCTGAATTAGTTGGATATCTTCTTCGTTGAATGGACGATTGGCACGTGTGGAAGGCAAATCAGTACCAAACATAACAGCATTGGGATTGATATTAATTAACTCTTGGATAGCTGAAAAAGGGTCGACTTCAATTCGTCCGAATCCAGTTGCTTTAACGTAAGCACCCTGTCTAACTAAGTCTTTCAAATCTTCGAACCCCTCTTTAGTTAAACCTAGGTGATCAATAGACACTTGCGGTAATTGAAGGATAACCTCTTTATAATCAGCTAATTTCTTTGACTCAATATAAATTTCAGTGTGCCAACCTACTAAATCATAAACGCGTTGTGAGAACTCTTTAAGTTTCGAAATATCTTCTGAACCTCCGCGTTTAACATTGAATCTAATGCCCTTAATTCCTAAAGTATTTAATCTGTGAATTTCTGCAACGCTTGTAGTCATAGGTAGTTGAGTGGTGCCTACGAATTTGCCATCTAATTTATTAAGCGCATCCTCTAAATAACCTTGATCAAAACCTTGAAATGAACCTGAAACGACTGCGCCACCAATAATGTCTAAATCTTGAGTACGAGTTAAGTAGTCGCGTATAGTGAAGGAAGGTGGCATATAACCATTATTTTCTTTAATCGGAAAATTAAAATCTATAATATGAAAGTGTGCATCAAAAATTTTCATAATGATAATCCCCTTTGTTTGTAGATTGTAAATTAAAAATAACATAATTATGAATAATGCTTTAAAAGACTTGATAAAATTTGGGAAGAGGAATAGTATAGTTAAATAGCTTGGGATTATTTTCATAAAAGACTTAATAAGTTTGATAACAAGGTAATTTAACAGGGAAAGTGATATTACCTTCCATTTCAAACTTAGCATTTACAGGGAGGTTATGGCTCATGAGTTCACATACACTTTTTAATTTAAGAACAAAAAGAAATCTTGAAATTAATGAATTAACAGAGTTATTAAATAAAAAATATGGTACACATTATGAACCACATCAATTATGGGAATGGGAAAATCATCAACATGAACCTAATTTTAAAGATGCGATGATTCTCGCAGACTTCTTTGATACACCTTATCAAATGTTAGTGGAAAGTAAATATAAAGAATATCAACAACACATTGATGATATAGATATTCGTTTATAATTTAAAATTATTAAATCCGACTTCGATATAGAAGCCGGATTTTTTGTATAGTCAGATATAATTTTTTCGAATTTTCCGCTGTGCGAGGTTCGATTATTCACCTTCAGCATTGTTATCGCTACTGTCTTGTTGTGCTTGGTCTTGGTCTTGTTGTTGGTCTGAAGCTTGTTGCGCTTGGTCTTGGTTACCGTTGTCTGAAGCTTGATGTTGACTTTGATCTTCTTGTTTTTCATTATCTTGGCCGTCTGTAACATTTTGAGCAGGAGCGCTATCAGCATCGTCTTGTGTTTCTTGACTATTTTCTACTGTTTGACCTTGTTCAGCTTGTTGTTGATTATCGTCGCCATTTTGTTGGTCCTCATCATTCTCTTGTTGGCTGTTTTCTTCTTCAGCTTGTTGATTTTTAGTACTTTCTATCTCAGCAGCTCTTTGCTGTTCTCTTCCTTTAGCTTCTGCTTGTGCTCTTTGTTCTTCAGTCATATCTGAGTAATCTCCCACTATAGAGCCATCTTTCTTACTTACTGCAACACCCACATCGACTGGAGTAGAGACCACACTTTGTGCTCTGTAACTAATATAATAATTATCATCAGTTGTTTTATCATTATTAATATGGAACGAATTCCAGTCAGGTTGTTTACTTGCACCTATTTTTTCCTTAACATGACTTTTGGCGATTTGAATAGCCTCGTCTTCACTAACCTGAGCCTCGTTTGCGTTATCTTCATCATTTTCAGATGCGTCATCTTGAGCTTGATTATCTGAGTTAGCTTCGTCATTATTGTTAGAGTTATCGTTACTGTCTGAGCCATTATCATTAGTACTATCTTGGACTTGAGATTGTTCTGAATCAGTCATATCTTCGCCGCCAGCTTCAGTATCTCCATTTGAGCCATTACTATCGTTTTGCGCATTATTATTTGCTGATGAATGCTCTTTATTGTTAGCTTCATCGCCAGATTTTTTAGGGTCATTAGATTTTTTTCCAGAATCGTTATCTTTCTTTTGCTCTTGCTTATCATTGTTCGAATTATCGTCGTCTCCGCCCGGTAAACCGATATTTAAACTACATGCTCCCAATAGAAATGTTGACGCCGTTAAACCTGCTAATAAATATTTTCCCTTCATAATTTAAAAACTCCTTATGTATATCTACTTAAATCATAACATTTAATATTCATTTTATTAACAATATCGCACAACTTATTACTAACTTTAAAAATAATTTACATTGCAATTTTTAACTATATTCATTATTTTAATATTGATACATATGGTTTATTTTTTGAAAAGGAGGCTTTAAACAATGCAAATAACTACAAATTGTAGTTTGAAAACTTTCATTTATAGACGAGTTAGTGTGCCGGGCAGTCTTACTTTAACTGATCACAACTTAACTTTTAAATCATTCAGTTTAACCAACAGTCCAATTAATTTACAAATTCCGCTAGAGGATATTAAGAAGGCCCAGTTGAAAAACGGTTTCTTTATAAAATCATTAGGCATTTACTACAATAACGATTGGTATGTATTTAAATACTTTCAAGATGATAACTACAATAAAATTTACAACCATCTGACTCAAAACCAAAAATAACGCAGCAATCTATACTGCAGCCTTTTTCTTACCCATTACTCATATTTGAAAGCACAAAAATAACCCCGTAAGCCTTAAGCCTACGGGGTTTAACCAATACTTATATATTAGTTTTCGTCTTTAACATATGGTAATAAAGCCATATGACGAGCACGTTTGATAGCTGTAGTCAACATACGTTGATATTTAGCTGAAGTACCAGTTACACGACGTGGTAAAATTTTACCGCGTTCTGAGATAAAACGTTTTAATAATTCAGTATCTTTATAGTCGATGTGTGTAATACCATTTGCTGTGAAATAGCAAACTTTTTTACGACGACGACCGCCTCTTCTTGGTCCACCTGCCATGGTTAATTACCTCCTTTTGAAATAGTTTTTATACGTTCATTTTATTATTAGAATGGTAAGTCATCATCACTAATATCAATCGGACCATTTGCATTCGCAAAAGGATTATCAGATTGTTTATTATTTGATGATTGATTATTATTGTAAGACGTATTTTGTCCTGATTGTTGACCACCAAATCCTTGACCGTAGTCTTGGAAATCATTGTTATTACTTTGATTACGTTGGCCACCTTGAGCATTTTTAGGTTCAAGGAATTGAACACTATCAGCTACAACTTCAGTAACAAAGATACGACGACCTTCTTGATTTTCATAACTGCGTGATTGTATGCGACCATCAACGCCAGCTAAACTACCTTTGAATAAATAATTATTCACGTTCTCTGCTTGTCTTCTAAACACAACAACATTAATAAAGTCAGCTTCGCGTTCCCCTTGAGCATTCGTGAAAGTACGATTAACTGCTAGAGTAAATGTCGCTACACTTACGCCTGAGGGAGTGGTTCTGTATTCTGGATCTTTAGTTAAACGACCTACTAATACAACTCTGTTTATCATTAAAACGCCCCCATTAAATTATTACTTATCTTGGTCTTCGCGGATAACGATATAACGGATGATATCGTCACTGATTTTAGCTAAACGTTGGAATTCGTCTGTAGCTCTGTTGTTATCAGTTTTAATGCGTACGATGTTGTAGAAACCTTCTTTGAAATCTTCAATTTCATAAGCAAGACGGCGTTTACCCCAGTCTTTTTCTTCTAAAACTTCTGATCCTTCTGAAGCTAAGATACCGTTAAAGCGTTCAACAACAGCTTTTTTAGCATCCTCTTCAATGTTTGGACGTACGACATACATAATTTCATATGTTCTCATTTTATACTTGCACCTCCTTGTGGTCTATGCGGCCTATCGACTCCTGTCGATAAGCAAGGAATAATTTTCATTACTCACAATCAAGAATTATAGCATAGAGTATTACTTTTTACAATAAATATTCACACTCTCGATTTTCTTTTTTGAAAAGGCAGTCCCAAACATGAAATAATGCTCATATATTCCTTCATAATATCAATAAACACCATCAAAACAATGATTGCACAAAAAAGATGTAAAAGTACTTCTCAAAACAGAACAAATGTTCTATAATAATGGCGAGGTGTAAAACATGCAATTAGATTTAGATTGGAATAAAGATTTTCAAGAATTTCAAGAAGTCTTAAATTGCGGTATCAATCCAGAATGGCTATATTGCGCGAAAGCCAATATGATACTAGAACCTGCCTACACTGGAGAAGGTAAACAGTTTTTTAGCACCAAAGATATTATTGAAGCAAGTAAAGTTATACCGTTCTTTTAAGATACAATGAAATAAATCATATAAAAAAGCAATGTAAGTTCCCTGTCACTCTTAGCCACACGAAACTTACATTGCTTTATTTTATAAATTTAAAGATATATTGCGAATTGTAATTCTATACGTTGAATCTGAAATGAACAATGTCACCATCTTGCATAATATATTCTTTACCTTCTAAACGTTGCTTACCTGCTTCTTTAGCACCTTGTTCTCCGCCATTTGTAACATAATCATCATAACTTGTTACCTCAGCACGGATGAAGCCACGCTCAAAGTCAGTATGAATAATACCAGCACATTGTGGCGCTGTCATACCTTGTCTAAATGTCCAAGCACGAACTTCTTGTACACCAGCAGTAAAGTAAGTTGATAATCCTAATAACTCATAAGTTGTTCTGATTAATCTATTTAAACCAGGTTCTTCAATACCTAAATCTTCTAAGAACATTTCTTTATCTTCATCATCTAAAGTAGCGATTTCTTCTTCAATTTTTGCACTAATAACGATAACTTCTGAATCTTCTTTCGCAGCATACTCACGAATTACTTTTACTTTATCATTATCTTCATTACCAATTTCATCTTCGCCAACATTAGCTATATAAAGCATTTTTTTAGATGTTAATAATTGAGCTTGATTAACATATTTTTGATCTTCGTCAGTAAACTCTAAACTACGAACAGGATTACCGTTTTCTAACGCTTCTTTAATTCTAGATAAAATGCGTAATTCCATTTCAGCAGTTTTGTCTTTTTGACGTGCCATCTTTTCAATTCTAGGTAAACGTTTTTCTACTGATTCTAAATCAGCTAATACTAATTCCATATTGATAACTTCAATATCGTCTAAAGGATCCACACGTCCTGACACGTGTGTAACATTTTCATCATCAAATGCACGGACAACTTGGCAAATGGCATCTACTTCACGGATATGTGATAAGAATTTATTACCTAAACCTTCACCTTTAGAAGCACCTTTAACAATACCTGCAATGTCAGTAAATTCAAAAGTAGTCGGAATTGTTTTCTTAGGTTCTACCATTTCAGTTAATTTATTTAAACGCGTATCTGGTACTTCAACAATACCTACGTTTGGGTCAATTGTTGCGAAAGGATAGTTCGCAGCTAATGCGCCTGCCTTAGTTATTGCGTTAAATAGAGTAGACTTACCAACGTTCGGTAACCCTACGATACCTGCTGTTAAAGCCATTAATCATTCTCCTAACTTTCTGTATCTTGGTGAGATACTAATATTTTTTTTAGTTTTTTATTAAACGTTTGACGTGGAATCATAATACTTCTTTGACAGTTTTCGCATTTAATGCGAATGTCTGCACCCATACGGATGATTTTAAACCTATTTGTTCCACATGCATGTTGTTTTTTCATTTCTACTATATCATTTATTCCATAATTTGACGTCATGAAATTGCCCCCAATGATAATTAAGCTTTATCTTTTGCATCCATACTTTTAATATAGATTGGCTGTGGTAATTTAATACCTTCTTGTACGAAAACTCTTTGAATTTCTTTACGCAAAATTCTTGAACCTGAGGCACCTTCACCAGGAATCGTTTCTGCAGAAATTCTAAATGTCACTTTCGTTTCATCAATTGAATCGATACCGTCAACTACAGGATCTGTAATGAAAAGATAATATTTACTACGCATTGCAGTAAATAATTTATTTAATCGTTTTTCAACTTTATCTAAGTTTTCATCTACAGAAACTGGAATATTTACAATAGCGAAACCGTTTGTAATAGAGTAGTTAGTAATTTCTCCCATACTACCATTTGGTAGAATCGTTAATTCACCAGTAATCGTATTAATACGTGTCGATCTTAAACCAATCGATTTAACCGTACCTTCAGCTACTGTCGTACCACCGCTATTAATTTTAACGTAGTCACCTACATCAAATTGATTTTCGAAGATAATAAAGAAACCAGTAATGATATCTTTTACAATCGTTTGAGCACCAAAACCAACGGCTAAACCTACAACACCAGCACTGGCAATAATACCTTCTACACTAATTCCAAATTTACTTAAAATTGTCGTAACGACGATAAACCATACGATATATTTTACTACATTTTGAACGAGTGACACTAGCGTTCTAGAACGTTTCTTATTTCCTTTACTACTTTTATTTTGAAGTTTAAATCCTTGTTCAATGACTTTATTTAATATAGCAATCACAATTAATGCGACTAAAATATAAATAAGAATTAAAATCAGTTTAATTCCTAGGTTTTCATATGTTTCTGGCTTAGTCAAAGGTTCGAATAGTGAAGACAGCACATTTTTAACCTGATTCATTCAACAATTTCCTCCTTTAATTTAATTTTTATCATAACTTAATAATTATACAGTGTTTTCACTAGATAATATATCGGTCTTTAGCTTTATCCATTAGTAATTTTTCTCATAGAAAGGCTAAAAATAACATATAACTTAATTTATAAACAAATTGTTCAGTTCACAAAATTAAATTCTAATTATTCATTATTTAATTTTCTTATTAAGTCTTTAAACTCTTCTTCAGATTTAAATTCAAACGTAATTTTACCGATATTTTTACTAGTAGAAATATCTACCTTTGTACCAAATTTTTCTTTTAAAAGACGTTCTTGTTTTTGAATAAATTTCGGTTTTAAATGAGCTGATTTCGTGCTATTTTTAGACTCCTTACCGTCTTGTAATTCTGCTACAACATTTTCTAAATATCTTACACTCCAAGCTTCTCGAATAGTTTGTTTTGCTAATTTATTCATAGTCGAAGTGTCTTTTACACTTAATAAGGTACGACCGTGAGCTCCTGATAATTTCCCGTTTTTCACTAACTTAGAAACTTCTGTTGGTAGATTTAATAGTCTCAGCATGTTAGCAATATATGGACGTGATTTACCTAGTCTTTCCGCGACTTTTTGTTGTGTGATACCTAAATCGTCCATCAATCGCTTATAACTTTCTGCTTCTTCAATGGCATTTAAATCTTCACGTTGCAAATTTTCAATAATGGCTAGTTCCATCATGTCAGAATCCGATAACTCTTTTACAATGGCAGGTACCTCGTTTAATCCTGCTAATTGTGACGCTCTAAATCGTCTTTCTCCCACTACAATGTAGTAACCTTGAATCGTTTTGCGTAAAACGATTGGTTGTAAGATGCCATGCGTGCGGATAGAATCAGCTAAATCTTGTAGTTTATCTTCATCAAACGTTTTACGAGGCTGATAAGGATTGGCTTTTATCTCTGAAACCGCTACTTTTTGTACTTGCTCATTTTGATCTAACGTTAATCGTTCGTCGTGTTCATACGCCACAACATTTTGCCTCCTCTCTTTTATTCATTAAAAATTTAATATTTTAAATCATAATATAGTATCTGATGTTATGCCTCTTTTTTCACTTTAATTTTAAAAAATATTTCATAATTTTCACAAGAGCTAATCACCTTATTCACCGAAAGTTTATAAAAATTTTTTAAAAGCTTTAACTCAATCATATCAATGTATTAAACGCTTTCCGAAATAACTGTTTAATCTAAATTTTCAGAAAAGTTATTGACAAATGTAATTTAGGTCTGTAAGCTATGAATTAACTTAAAAAAACACAAATTACACACGGCAATAAGGAAAGTAAAACTTACACTGCTGATACAGAGAGTCTCGTAAGCTGAGAAGAGGCATAGAAAGAAAGTTTGAAAATGGCCTTTGAGTGTTGATGCCAATATGAGGTATCAACGGGTTCGCCCGTTATAGCGATACAGTATTAACATTTTTGTTTAATGGCGTACTGGAATATTAGACGTCGCTAAATTATCGTTAATACTCATTTACTTATATAAGTTAAATGAGTTTTTTTATTAGAAGTTATTGACTATGAATAACGATAATGAAGTGATCCCTTGTTCAGTACTGATTAATTCAAATTTGGCGTACTGTTTGAGGTTACTTTAGTAATAAAGTAATAAACAAAGGTGGTACCGCGAAACAAGCTTTCGTCCTTTACATCCGATACATATCGGGTTTAAAGGACGGAAGCTTTTTTATTGAGAATAAATTAGGAGGGTTTGACATGAAAGATACTCAATTAGCGCAAATTTCCTTAACTAAAGATACGACTGGTGCAATTGCTAATCCAATCTATTTGTCTACTGCATATCAACATCCTCATCTTGGACAATCAACAGGATACGATTATACAAGAACGAAGAACCCTACACGCTCAGCGTTTGAAGAATCATTCGCCAAGTTAGAAGGTGGAGTTGCATCCTTTGCCACATCTAGTGGCATGGCTGCTATCCAATTAGTCTGTAATCTCTTTAAACCAGGCGATGAAATTTTAGTAGCTTTTGATTTATATGGTGGCACATTTAGACTATTTGATTTTTATGAAAAGCAATACGGTATTAAATTCATTTATGTAGATTTTTTAAATTATGAAGAAGTCACGACGCATATTACGCCTAATACGAAAGCTCTTTTCATCGAACCTATTTCAAACCCACAAATGATTGAAATCGATGTTGAGCCATATTACGTACTTAGTAAAAAACATAATCTATTAACTATTATCGACAATACGTTTTTAACACCTTATCTATCAACGCCATTAGAAGAAGGAGCAGACATCGTTCTTCACTCCGCAACTAAATATATTGGCGGACACAACGATGTATTAGCAGGTGTAGTTACGGTCAAAGACGAAACGTTAGCTGAACAACTTGGCCAATTCCATAACATGATTGGCGCAACATTATCACCGCTTGATAGTTATTTACTACAACGTGGTTTGAAAACATTACATTTAAGAATTGATCGTTCACAAGAGAATGCGAAGAAATTAGCCGAAAGATGCCAAACATCAGAATCAATTGATGAAGTGCTTTATAGCGGTAAAACAGGGATGTTAAGTTTACGACTTAATAAGGCCTATAGCGTCGCTAAATTTTTGGAAAATTTAGAAATTTGTATTTTTGCAGAGAGTTTAGGTGGAACTGAAACATTTATTACCTTCCCTTATACACAAACACACGTTGATATGCCTGACGAAGAAAAAGATAAACGTGGTATCGACGAACACTTAATCAGACTATCTATTGGTATTGAAGACTATAACGATATTGAAGCAGATATTATTCAAGCACTAGAGAATTCTAAAGTAGGAGTGATTTCATGAGTTTATCCAAAGAAACGGAAGTCATTTTTGATGAACATAGAGGCGTAGATTACAATTCAGCGAACCCACCATTGTATGATTCTTCTACTTTTCATCAAAGTGTCCTAGGTGGTAACGCTAAATTCGATTATGCAAGAAGTGGTAATCCTAATCGCCAATTACTTGAGGAAAAATTAGCCAAACTTGAAGGTGGCAAATATGCCTTCGCTTTTGCATCAGGCATAGCTGCAATTTCAGCAGTACTACTTACATTAAAAGCCGAAGATCATGTCATTCTTCCAGATGATGTGTATGGCGGTACGTTTAGATTAACTGAACAAATCCTTAATCGATTTAACATTCGATTTACTACAGTTAATGCTACTAACCCTATTGAAATTGAACACGCTATCCAAGAGAACACTAAATTAATTTACGTAGAAACACCTTCAAACCCATGTTTTAAAATTACTGATATTAAGGCAGTTGCTAACATCGCACGCCAACATGATTTACTACTCGCGGTTGATAATACTTTTATGACGCCTTTAGGTCAATCACCACTTGCTCTAGGCGCCGACATCGTCGTTCATTCAGCTACTAAATTTTTAGGTGGACATAGCGATATTATAGCTGGCGCTGCGATTACAAATCGTAAAGATGTGGCAGATGCACTTTATTTACTGCAAAACGGTACAGGCACTGCCCTTTCCGCTCACGATAGTTGGACTTTAGCTAAACACTTAAAAACCTTACCAGTGCGTTTTAAACAATCAACATCAAATGCGGAACAACTTGTTGAATTTTTAAGTAATCAAGAAGAAATTGCCGAAGTATATTATCCAGGAAACAACTCACTTCACTTGTCTCAAGCTAAGAGTGGTGGCGCCGTTATCGGTTTCAGACTAAAAGATGAAACAAAGGCACAAGCTTTCGTAGATGCACTTACTTTACCTTTAGTTTCAGTTAGTTTAGGCGGTGTAGAAACGATTCTTTCGCACCCTGCTACAATGTCACACGCTGCCGTTCCTGAACACGTTCGAAATGAACGCGGTATTACATTCGGCTTATTCCGATTAAGTGTAGGTCTAGAACAACCTCAAGAATTAATTGCAGACATCAACTACGCATTAAAGGAGGCTTTCAATGAGTCGCTTATTAAACCAATTACAGAACAACGTTTTAGTAGCTGATGGCGCAATGGGAACCATCCTCTACTCAGAGGGGCTCGACACTTGTCCTGAAGCTTATAACCTTACCCATCCTGACAAAGTTGAACGTATCCATCGCTCCTATATAGAAGCTGGTGCCGACATTATACAAACCAATACTTATGGGGCTAATTTTGAAAAGTTAAAAACCTTTGGCTTAGAACACAAAGTGAAAGAAATTCATAAAGCAGCTGTACAAATCGCAAAACGTGCAGCTAAACCAAATACTTTCATATTAGGTACAGTTGGCGGTTTCAGGGGTTTAAAACAAGAAGAATTACCATTATCTACCATACAGTATCATGCAGAAAACCAAATCGACACGCTTGTTGAAGAAGGTGTAGACGGTTTACTCTTCGAAACTTATTACGATTTAGAAGAATTAACCAACATCGTTATTAGTACACGTCGCAAATACGATATTCCGATTATTGCTCAACTTACCGCTTCAAACACGAATTATTTAGTCGACGGTACAGAGATCAATGAAGCCTTAAAACAACTAGTTGAATGTGGCGCAAACGTGGTCGGTCTCAATTGTCATCATGGCCCTCACCATATGCAACGCTCTTTCTCTCATATCGAATTGCCAAAACATGCATATCTTTCATGTTATCCAAATGCAAGTCTTCTCGATATAGAGAATAGTGAATTTAAATATAGTGATAACGCACAATATTTCGGAGATGTGGCACAAGAACTCATTAATGAAGGCGTCAGAATTATAGGTGGTTGTTGTGGTACTACTCCTAAACATATCGCCTACATCAAATCTTCTGTTAAAGATTTGAAACCAGTGACCTCTAAAAAGGTAGTACCGATAAATCGTAAATCAAATCATGCAGTGAGTCACACTTATAAGCATAATTTGACTACCAAAGTTAAGAATGGTCCAACGGTAATCGTTGAACTGGATACACCAAAGCATCTTGATACCGACTTATTCTTCGAGAATATTCGTAAGCTTGATGAAGCTAATATTGATGCCGTAACACTTGCCGACAATTCACTCGCCACAGTGCGTGTCAGCAACATTGCAGCAGCAAGTATTATCCGACAGCGCTATGACATTGAGCCACTCGTTCATATTACCTGTCGTGATCGAAATTTAATTGGCTTACAATCTCATTTGCTCGGTTTATCACTCATAGGTGTTAATGAAATTCTTGCTATTACTGGCGATCCTTCAAAAGTAGGTCATCTACCAGGAGCGTCAAATGTTTATGACGTCAATTCCAAAGGTTTAACAGAATTAGCTTTACGATTTAACCAAGGTATCAATACAGACGGTGATGCGCTGAAGAAACATACAAACTTCAACATCGCTGGTGCGTTTGACCCTAACGTTCGTAAACTAGACGGTGCAGTTAAACGCCTAGAGAAAAAGATAGCAGCGGGCATGAGTTATTTCATCACACAACCTGTTTATAGTAAGGAAAAAATTAAAGAAGTATATGAGGCAACTAAATACCTCAATACCCCACTATTTATAGGTATCATGCCAATCGTGAGCTATAATAACGCACTTTTCCTACATAACGAAGTGCCAGGTATTAAGATGTCGGAAGATATATTAAACCAATTTAAAGCAGTAAAAGATGATAAAGAAAAAACAAAAGCATTAAGTTTGAGACTTTCTAAAGAATTAATCGATACCGTTCATGAGTACTTTAATGGTTTATACATTATTACACCTTTCCAACGCATTGATTATTCATTAGAACTCGCAGCGTATTCTAAAGCAATTACCCAAAACAAGGAGGCAATATCATGACAACAATTAAAACTTCTAATTTAGGATTCCCAAGACTAGGTAGAAAAAGAGAATGGAAAAAAGCAATTGAAAGCTACTGGGCTAAAAAAATTGATAAAGCAGAATTAGATCAAACGTTAACTGATTTACATCGAGAAAATTTATTACTTCAAAAAAATTATAATTTAGATAGCGTA
This sequence comes from Staphylococcus petrasii, assembly GCF_002902565.1. Lineage (GTDB taxonomy): Bacteria > Bacillota > Bacilli > Staphylococcales > Staphylococcaceae > Staphylococcus > Staphylococcus petrasii. Next base: position 17,875 of record NZ_PPRC01000059.1, read on the forward strand.
CCAGTGGGCGATTTCTCATTATATGACCACATTCTTGATACATCATTATTATTCAACATCATCCCTGAACGTTTCCAAGGACGCGAAGTAAATGATGACTTACTATTTGATATTGCACGTGGTAATAAAGAACACGTCGCGAGTGCATTAATTAAATGGTTCAATACGAACTATCACTATATTGTGCCAGAGTGGAACAACGTTGAACCTAAAGTGAATCGTAACGTATTATTAGACCGTTTTAACTATGCGAAATCACTTAATGTTAATGCACATCCTGTCATCGTTGGACCAATCACTTTTGTGAAATTATCTAAAGGTGGCAACCAATCATTCGAAGAGAAAGTACAAACTTTACTTCCATTATATAAAGAAGTACTTCAATCACTTGTAGATGCTGGCGCGGAATACATTCAAGTTGATGAACCTATTTTAGTAACAGATGAAAGTGCAAACTATGAAGATATTACGAAAGAAGCTTATAACTATTTTGCGGAAGCTGGATTAGCTGACAAATTAGTTATCCAAACTTACTTTGAACGTGCAAATGTTAAATTCTTAAGCTCATTACCAGTTGGTGGCTTAGGTTTAGACTTCGTGCACGATAATGGTTATAACTTAAAACAAATTGAAGCTGGCGACTTTGATAAAGCTAAAACTTTATATGCGGGTATTATCGATGGCCGTAACGTATGGGCAGCTGACATTGAAGCTAAAAAAGAATTAATTGAAACATTACAGAATTACGCTGAAACTATTGTCATTCAACCATCATCTTCATTATTACACGTTCCAGTATCATTAGATGATGAAACATTAGACGAATCTATCGAAGAAGGTTTAAGTTTCGCCACTGAAAAGTTAGATGAGTTAGACGCACTTCGTCGTTTATTCAATAACAGCGACAGCAAAAAATATGACGAATTAAAAGCACGTTATGAACGTTTCCAAAGTCAATCATTCAAAAACTTAGAATATGACTTTGACAGCGTACCAACAAGCCGTAAATCAGCATTCCCTGAACGTAAAAAAGTACAAGATGCACGTTTAAATTTACCAGATTTACCAACTACAACGATTGGTTCATTCCCTCAAACACGCGAAGTACGTAAATACCGTGCTGACTGGAAAAACAATCGTATTTCAGATGAAGAATATAACAATTTCTTAGAAAGTGAAATTGCGCGTTGGATTAAAATCCAAGAAGAAATTGGCTTAGATGTGTTAGTTCACGGAGAATTCGAACGTAATGACATGGTTGAGTTCTTTGGTGAAAAACTTCAAGGCTTCTTAGTAACTAAGTTCGGTTGGGTTCAATCTTATGGTTCACGTGCAGTAAAACCACCAGTTATTTACGGAGATGTAAAATGGACTGAACCATTAACAGTAAAAGAAACTGTTTATGCACAAAGTTTAACTGACAAACCTGTAAAAGGTATGTTAACAGGTCCTGTCACAATCTTAAACTGGTCATTCGAACGTGTAGACGTTCCACGTAAAGTCGTTCAAGATCAAATTGCATTAGCAATTGATGAAGAAGTATTAGCATTAGAAGAAGCGGGTATTAAAGTAATCCAAGTAGATGAACCAGCATTACGTGAAGGTTTACCATTACGTTCTGAATATCATGAACAATATCTTGCAGATGCAGTAAATTCATTCAAACTTGCTACATCTTCAGTCCAAGATGAAACTCAAATTCATACGCATATGTGTTATTCTCAATTTGGTCAAATCATTCATGCCATCCATGATTTAGATGCAGATGTTATCTCTATTGAAACATCTCGTAGTCATGGTGATTTAATCAAAGACTTTGAAGACATTAACTATGATTTAGGTATTGGTTTAGGCGTGTATGACATTCACAGTCCACGTATTCCTACTGAAGACGAAATTGCGACTGCGATTGATCGTTCTTTACAACAAATTGACCGTTCATTATTCTGGGTTAACCCAGACTGCGGCTTGAAAACACGTAAAGAAGACGAAGTGAAAGACGCTTTAACAGTATTAGTCAACACAGTACGCAAAAAACGTGAAGAAACTAGCCAAAACAAACCAGCATAAATTATAGATAACAGGGAGCAATCCAGAAATTAATTATAATTTCGAAATACCGCTCCGGCACAGGTGACTAGAATTGAAACAAGCTTTTTCAAAGCGACGGTTCAATTCAGTCACCCACTGCCAAATGACATTCATGAACTACTGTTATTGGAGGTGTTACACATGGCAAATTATCCATTATGGGATCAATTATCTACATTAAAAGAGAGTGAATGGGTAGATTTAACACATACCTTTGACCCAGAAATCCCTCGCTTCAGTGAATTTGAAAAAGGGGAAGTGTCGACGCTATTTAACGTTAAAGACCATGGTTTTTATGTACAACGTTGGAGTATCGTGACACAATACGGCACACATATTGATGCGCCGATTCACTTTGTTGAGAATAAACGCTATCTAGAAGAATTAGATTTAAAAGAATTAGTCTTGCCTCTTATTGTCTTAGACTTTTCAAAAGAAGCAACAGAAAATGCTGACTTCATCGTGACTAGAGACCATTTAGAACAATGGGAAGCTGCTAACGGTAAAATTGAAGAAGGCACATTTGTAGCTTTACGTACTGATTGGTCTAAACGTTGGCCAGATATTGAAAAATTTGAAAATAAAGATGCTGAGGGTAACCAACATTTACCAGGTTGGGATCTAGATGCCTTAAAATTCTTAATCGAAGAACGTGGCGTGAAATCTATCGGTCATGAAACATTCGATACGGATGCATCTGTAGATACAGCTAAAAATGGAGATATCGTCGGAGAACGCTATATTCTCGGACAAGATACTTTCCAATTAGAATTATTAACAAATTTAGACCAATTGCCTACCCGTGGTGCAGTTATTTATGCAATTAGCCCAAAACCTAAAGACGCACCAGGATTCCCGGTGCGCGCATTTGCAATAAAACCTTAATTAAATTTTTAAAATGACATTTTTAGGCTTGATAGTGAGCGATCAATGCCAAAACCTTCCTATTATTATTAAAATTCCCTGTCGCATAAGCCATTACGAGTTGGTAAGCGACAGGGTTTTTAATACAATTTCCTATTTAACTCCGTACTGTTTAATGATTTCTATAATTTCTGCATGTATATCAGGATGTGCAATAATCGCCCCTTTTACATGATTTAAATCAATATCTTTTCCTTCTATATCTGTTACAACTAATCCTAATTCTTTTGCATAAAGTATTTGTGCACTCATGTCCCAAAGATTTGCTCCGACATCGATACTAGCCCCAAAATCCCCTGTGATTGTTCTTAATGCACCAATGCCTCCAGCACCAATGAAACGGAACCCATGAGCTTTAGATATTAGTGCCTTTAATAAATTGGAACTTGTATGTTTTGGGTCAATTGAAATTAAAGCATTTTTAAGATGTTGGTATTTTTTGGGTTGAAGCGGTTGGTCGTTTATAGTCACCCCTTGGTCCTTCACTGCTTTATACAATTTTTGTTGATAAAAATCATAAGTATACGCTAATAATGGCTCACCATTATAAAATAAACTTAAAATTAAACAATAATCTTTACCTTGTTTCACGAGATTCGTCGTACCATCAATGGGATCTATCGCCCATGCGTATCCTTTATACATATCGACTTCAGTATTACTTTTTTCTTCCCCCATTAATTGATGGTCTGGATAATATTCATTGATGAGCTTAGTGAAATCAGCTTGAACTTCTTTATCGATATTTGTCACTAAATCTAATTCGTTTTTCTTCGTTTCGACATAAAAATCTTGTTGCATTTTTTCTACTTTGAGCGCAATAACTTGAATCCATTTCTCAATTCGTTGATTAATATCTTGTAATGCTTCCATGCTTCACTCACCTTTTAGAATTATTAATTCCTAATCATTTATATTTTATATCCAAAGTCCTGATTCTTCTAATCAATCTATCTAATTTCTTCAATATATTTAATTTACTTGCATCATACCCGCTACAATCTAACACACTCTATAAATTTCAATCATTTTCCCTTAGATTAATTCAAACTTTTGAAGGGTAAAACCATAGTAGTACATTAAATTCAATATACACGGGAGGCGCAAACAAATGACTAACAAAACAATTTATGACGTTATTGAAACTGGCGTGAACTATATATTATCTGTGTACGATAGTTGGAACGTTGAAGAAGTATTAGATAAAGAAGATAATTTCTTCCCAAATACATTACATTGGCAATATGGTCATGTGTTAACTATCTTTGAAGAAGCCCTTGCATTAGGTAATCAAAATGTAGTGGATGTTGAAAAATACCATAAATTATTTGGCTATGGCTCTAGCCCTAAAGATTGGGAAGGTCAGGACGTGCCTTCAATTGAAGACATTAAAAAAGATTTAAAAACACTTCCTGAACGTGCTCAAAAATTAACAGATGAAGAGTTACAACAAGAATTAGACCAACCTGTAGCTGGGTTCAAAACACTTGATGAATTACTAGTATTAAATGCCATCCATGTGCCATTACACGCAGGTAAAATTGAAGAAATGACACGTGTACTTAAAGAGCAACGTCAGCATTAATTTTATAAATTTTTAGAGCTAAAGGTGATAAATATGGAAATTATTGCTAGTAGTATTTTTGTAGAGAATCAAGAAGAAGCGTTACAATTTTATACAAACGTTTTAGGATTTGAAAAGAAAGAAGATGAACCTGTAGGTGAAGGTTATCGCTGGATTGCTTTAGCATCACCCAATTCTTCTAACAAAACACAACTTATTTTAGAACCAAACGGGGATCCGATTGCTAAAGATTTTCAGACACGCTTATTTGAAGCTGGCATTCCTATTACAATGTTTGGTGTTTCAAATGTTCAAAAAGAATATGAACGATTAAGTCAAAAAGGCGTTAAATTCACCGTAGAACCTACTAAAATAGGTAAAAATAATATGGCCATATTTGATGACACATGTGGCAATTTAATTCAAATTATCGATAAATAATTAAACAAAATAAACGCTTAACAGATATCATAATTTGGTACTGTTAAGCGTTTTTTATATCGCTATCAAAAACACATGTATTAAATTTCCGACTCACTAGAGGTCTTTTTATCTTTTTGAGCATACTTTGTCGCCACAATTTTGATAATAATCACTGCCACACCTAATAAGGAAGCTAGTAAATAAGATGCGCCACCTAATTCTTTAAAAAGTAAACTTCCCTCCTTATAGCCAACGCCACCTTCATCCGTATATATTTTATTATTGGTATCCAACATGATATCAATGGCATACACTGTAGTACCAGCCATGATTACAATCCACGGAATCGTCTTCATAAATCCCCAATATTTGTTTCGCTTGAAAAAAGGTAAGAAAATCATAAAATACGGAAATAGAATAAATATCATTGCAAAACCAACTGTAAATATAATAATCCAGAAGAAACCCGTTGCAACTAAGTAATAACTTACAACCTGAATGACTCCTAACGTCACTAAAATAAAGAAAACGAAACTCAAAAGATATTTTAGAGGTCCATCCAATTTTGTAGCAATTTTATCATATGTATCTAATTTTTCTGATTTACGATAAATGAGTGAGCTTAACCCTTTAATCATCACAAAATAAAGAACAGCGATAATCGTAAATATTATTAAATCTTTTCCAAAAAGACCCGCCATACTCAGTGTAAACATCATTAAATCACTTATCGGAGCCACGGGTGGTGTTTCTACAGCATAATCCCCCAAAATGAACATATTATTGTCTCCTTCTTATAGATAATTAATTATTTTAATACTTAATTTAATCAAATTATTGCTTATCTAACGTTTGGTATGTAATACAAGCTTGAATATATAGGGCTAACCATAACTCATCAGGATATTTTCCATCGTTATCCACTGTAATTTGGTTTTGTTCTCCACGCTTATTAGTTTTTTCATTTTTCTTATAATCTAACCCCGTACGTTTAGCTGATAATATAATATTACCCTGCTCATCTTTAATCACTGTAGAATGGAATCGATCTGGATTCTCAAAGCGATAAGTTTCCTTTGCCTTATTTACAAAGCTATATGGAAATAGACGTTTGAAGCCACCTTCTTTTATCATTTTATCTTTTTTAAAAGTACCTATTTCTTCTCCATCTAATAATACTCGATACATGGCATAATTAGTCATACCTTCGACGCGTTCAATAATAACTGAATGGTCCTCAGATCTAACTTGTGTACCGTGTAACGGTTTCAAACCAAATATACTTCTCGTCTTTTGACTATTATCCTTGTAATAAGGAATATGACATAATCTTTCTTTACCATAAATAGGAATATATTGCTTATCTAAAATCATACCTGGCGCTTGGTAAAAGTACTTACCATTACCATATCCACTATGATCAATTTGGTCTAATTTATCCTCACTGTATGTCTGTTGAGATTTCTTTCGAATTGCATTAATAATCAAATAACCTACACCTAAGATGATGATTAATACAATTAAACCTGTGATTTTCATATTAAACTCCTCAAAATTTGACTTTATAAAGAAATTACTTACATCTCTATCATACAGTTCTTTTATTTCATAAAAAATGGTATAAATTAAAAAATTTAGATAAATTAAATATTTATTTGATTTTAATAAATAAAACCAGTTTTTTTAAGGTTTATTATAAATTGAACGTTTACAGGGAACACTCCCCTAATAGTGAATATAGTCTACCTTCTCTCAACAGACTAATTTTCCGATAAATAAATACGACCAAAACATCAAGTTGTTTCAGTCGTATCATTTATAGTTATGATTAATTATAATATTCTTCTCTCAACAGACTATACACATAACTATCAGAGAATTCTCCTTGCAAGCACTCTTCATTTCTTAAGATACCCTCTTGTTTAAATCCAAGTCGTGTAGGTATTGCTCGACTTTTTTTATTCTTTGTCGACATTCGTATTTCAATACGGTTAATATCGTACTCTTGATAAACATATTGGATAAGCAATTTGGTACATTGAGTCATTATGCCTTTTTTTTGAAAATTTTCAGCTAAATAATAACCAATAGAAGTTTTTTTATTAACTAAATCTAAATAACGCAAACCAATAACTCCGATAAGTTCTTTATTATGCCAAATTCCACAATGAAAGCCATTACCATCGATAAATTGTTGTAACGTCGTCTGAATAAACTTTTTACTGTGTTCAACCTCAGTGGTGTACGCTACAAACGGTAAAAACTCCCCTAAATACTTACGATTATTATCAATTAATTTAAACAATTGATCCGCTTCACGCTCTTCCAGAATTTTCATCTTCACATGTTCATTTACCTCACACCCAAAAATCATTCCAATCCCCTCCACTTAAAAATTTCTAACTATTCAGTAAATTAAGTTTATAATATCATAATTTGATATATATAATGTAATAT
>NZ_PPRC01000060.1 GCF_002902565.1 Staphylococcus petrasii
ACGTTGAGACGCGCTATAAGTTGAATTATTTAGAATTTATAATTTCCTATTGTAATATAGGAAGAGAATAGTATACAATGTTTCAATATTATGTAATTTTTAACTAAAAATATTAATAAAATTTTACAGAGATATATTCTTTGAAAAGAGGTGACAGCATGAAAAAACAATTATTTACATTATATTTCAATATTTTCTTAATCTTTGTAGGTATAGGATTAGTGATTCCAGTTCTACCGGTGTACTTAAAAGATTTAGGGTTAAAAGGGAGCGATCTTGGTATATTAGTCGCAGCCTTTGCGCTATCCCAAATGATTATTTCACCTTTTGGAGGCACCTTAGCAGATAAATTAGGTAAAAAATTAATTATTTGTATCGGTCTTATTTTATTCGCTATTTCAGAATATTTATTTGCAGTAGGTCATCATTTTTCAACATTAATTGTTTCGAGAGTTTTAGGTGGGTTTAGCGCAGGTATGGTCATGCCAGGGGTAACCGGTATGATTGCGGATATTTCGCCAGCCAAAGACAAAGCTAAGAACTTTGGTTATATGTCTGCCATTATTAATTCAGGATTTATCCTTGGACCAGGAATAGGTGGCTTTCTAGCTGAATTCTCACATCGAGCGCCATTTTACTTCGCGGGTACACTCGGCGTTTTAGCATTTATTATGTCTATAATATTAATTCATAATCCACGACATGAATCGAACGAGACATTCCATAGCTTTGAACCAGAAGTCCTTACTAAAATTAATTGGAAAGTCTTTATTACACCAATTATTTTGACACTGGTCTTAGCATTCGGATTATCAGCCTTTGAAACGTTATTCTCATTATATACATCTGAAAAAGCTGGCTATACACCAGGAGATATCTCAATCGCTATCGTTGGCGGTGGTATCGCAGGAGCTGTTTTCCAAGTCTTCTTTTTCGATAAATTTATGAAATATATGACGGAATTAACATTTATTGTGTGGTCATTATTATACTCAGCTATTGTGCTAGGATTACTTATATTATCCAATAGTTACTGGACAATTATGATTATTAGTTTCATTGTCTTTATTGGCTTCGATTTAATTCGTCCAGCACTTACAAACTATTACTCAAATATTGCAGGCAATCGTCAAGGTTTTGCCGGAGGTTTGAACTCTACATTTACTAGCATGGGTAACTTCATAGGCCCACTCGTAGCAGGCGCACTATTCGATATAAATTTAGAATTTCCATTATATATGTCTATCATCGTCATGTTACTTGGCATTCTTATTATTTTTATTGAAAAGGCATTGCAAACGAAACGCCGTGCTCACAATACATCTAAATAAACCTACACTAAACCTCTCTAGTTAATATGAAAATATTAACTAGAGAGGTTATTGTTTTTTACATTTAAGTTGTTAATATGTAACAATATCAAGTCGTTAGGTAATATAACTGTTACAAAGATTACAGTTATTTTAAATTGCAGTCTACATAATTATTTTTGCCCATTTCTATGTTAAGATAAGAAAAAATTTAGAGAGAAATGTGGGTAAGGAGATGAACTTTAAAAACATACTATTAGGTATGGTAGCTATTATTTTATCAATTTGCTTAGCTTTTTTACTGTTTATCGCAACAAATCAAGATGCCTTAGCTAAAGTACATCACACGATTTCTTCATTTTCAAAAATGGGAAAAGTATCAGCAGCCAAAGATATATTAAATATTAGTAGCAACCATACGGCAAAAGCATCCGAAAAGAATGCAGCAGAACAAAAAGCGGAAATTCGTTATAATCAACTACAACAAAACAATACTGAGCCGACACATACGTATTCAGCTGAAGAATGCAAAATTATTGCTGAGAATTATTCAAAGCAACATTACGGGAAAGCAATGCAACTGAATCAAACAGATGAAAACAATCAAGATGTGACATTTACGCTTCAATCTGACAACAGCAAGCAACAAAACGAAATCGCAATTAATAAGATGGGTAAAATTGAACCAATAACAGCAACTAATAAGTGATAGCGCCTTTTCTATGAGTAGGAAAGTGCGCTTTTTTTCTATTTAAACAAAATAGTAGTAGAATAAAGTCGAGTATTAACGAGGTGATAAAATGAAGCATAAGAAAACAAATGCTATGCGTATGTTAGATAGAGCGAAGATTGATTATGAAGTGAGAACTTACGAAGTGGGCGATGGTCATATGGATGGTAAAGCGATTGCTCATATTGTCGGGGCTAATATGGAAGATGTTTATAAGACATTAGTGTTAGAAAATGCAAACCATGATCACTTTGTCTTTGTGATACCTGTAAATGAAACATTAGATTTAAAAGAAGCGGCGCATGTAGTTAATGAGAAGAAACTTACTTTAATGCCAATGGAGAATTTAAAACAAGTGACAGGTTATATTCGTGGTGGCTGTTCACCAGTAGGAATGAAACATCTATTTAAGACTACTATTGATCAATCGGCATTAGATAGAGAAAAAATACATGTGAGTGGAGGCCAACGTGGTATTCAAATCGTGGTCAACGTTAATGATTTAATTGACATTACTCATGCACAAACAGCCAATATCCTTCAAAAATAATGAAATGTATTAACAGATATTGCTTAAATACGAGTTAAGAAGGCAATATCTGTCATTTTTTTTAGATATTTTGAATGTTTTTGAATGTTTTTGATAATTTTTGATTGAAAAATGTAAGCGCACACATTATAATTTGAGGTGAAGAGGGGTGAGGTAATGATTTCGGAAAAACGACATGACATTATACTACAAGAACTGAAGAAAACTAACTTTTTGACCCTTCAAGAATTGATTGAACGCACAGGTTGTAGTGCTTCAACGGTAAGAAGAGATTTATCAAAGTTACAACAATTAGGCCGTCTTCAACGTGTTCACGGAGGAGCGATGCTTAATAGCAAGAGAAATAGTGAACCAGTACTTTCTGAAAAATTATCGTTGAATTTAAAAGAAAAACGAGAAATTGGGAAAGTAGCTGCACAATTAATTCAAGATAATGATTGTATTTTTATGGATGCCGGTTCTTCTACAATTGAAATGATTCCTTTTATAAAAGCGAAAAATATTGTAGTGGTAACTAATGGTCTTACGCATGTGGAAAAACTTTTGAATCAAGGTATTAAAACATTAATGATAGGTGGGGAAGTCAAAGCCACTACACTTGCAACAGTAGGAGCAAGTGCATTACATACTTTAGGTCGTTATTGTTTCGATAAGGCATTTTTAGGAATGAATGGTATTGATCTAAAATATGGTTTTACTACGCCAGATGAAAAAGAAGCATTGATTAAGGAAAAGGCGATTGAACAAGCAACACAATCTTATATTTTACTTGATCAATCAAAACTAGATGAAGTTTATTTTGCGCATGTTCCAATAGGCAATCACAAAGTTGAATTAATCGTATCTAAACAAGTAAAGCTGCATAAGCACTACGCTAAATATAGAGATAAATATCAATTTTTAGGAGGAGAGTCATGATTTACACAGTAACGTTTAATCCATCCATTGATTACATTATGTTTACGGATGGTTTTGAACTTAAAGGTTTAAATAGAGCCAAAGCAACGTATAAATTTGCTGGGGGCAAAGGCATCAATGTATCACGTGTGTTAAAGACACTAGGTGTTCAATCGACTGCTTTAGGCTTTGCTGGAGGCTTTCCAGGAGATTTTATCGCTAATACTCTACAACAAAGTGATATTAAAACAGATTTCATCAAAGTAGATGATGATACACGTATTAACGTTAAATTGAAATCTGGCGATGAAACAGAAATTAATGCCCCAGGTCCTAATGTGACGGATGAACAATTCCAGGCATTGTTAACTCAAATTAAACAAACAACTTCAGAAGATACAGTTATCGTAGCTGGTAGCGTTCCGAAAAGTATTCCAAGTGATGCTTACGCTCAAATAGCTAGCATTACGCAACAAACAGGCGCTAAATTAGTAGTCGATGCTGAAAAAGACTTAGTTAATACAGTATTGAAATATCAACCATTGTTTATTAAACCAAATAAAGATGAGTTGGAAGAAATGTTTAATATGACAGTTACTAGTGACGAAGATGTTGTGAAATATGGTAGAGAAATTTTAAAAGAGGGTGCTCAATCTGTCATTATTTCTTTAGGTGGCGATGGGGCTATCTATATTGATGATAAACGCAGTATTAAAGCACAAAATCCTAAAGGACAAGTCGTGAATACTGTGGGTTCTGGAGACAGTACAGTTGCTGGTATGGTAGCTGGTCTAGAATATGGTTTATCACTAGAAGAAGCTTTTCAACAAGCAGTAGCTTCTGGGACAGCTACAGCATTTACAGAAGATTTAGCGACTATTGAGGATATAGAAAATATTAAATCACAAGTTACTGTTACAGTACTTGATGGGGAGTGAAATAGATGAGAATTACAGAATTACTAACTAAATCAACGATTGCGATGGATTTATCAGCTACAGATAAAAATGGCGTTATCGATGAATTAGTTAATCAATTAGATAAAGCTGGCAAATTAAGTGATATTGCGCAATTTAAAGAAGCTATTCACAATCGTGAATCACAAAGTACAACTGGTATTGGTGAAGGTATTGCCATTCCACATGCTAAAGTGGCTGCCGTAAAATCTCCAGCAATCGCTTTTGGTAAATCTAAAGCTGGCGTTGATTATCAAAGTTTAGACGGACAACCTGCACACTTATTCTTCATGATTGCTGCTCCAGAAGGTGGCGCACAAACACACTTAGATGCATTAGCTAAGTTATCAGGTATTTTAATGGATGACAAAGTAAGAGAAAACTTATTACATGCTAATTCTCCAGAAGAAGTACTTCAAATCATTGATAATGCAGATGATGAAGCGACTAAAGAAGAAGAAAAAGAGGCGCAAGAACAAGAAGCTGCTACAGCTGGCGCGGCAACTACAGGCGCTACAACTCAAGATTCAAACGAACCATATGTACTTGCAGTAACAGCTTGTCCTACAGGTATCGCTCATACTTATATGGCTCGTGACGCTTTGAAAAAACAAGCTGATAAAATGGGAGTTAAAATTAAAGTTGAAACAAATGGTTCTGGTGGTATTAAAAACCATTTAACACAACAAGACATTGAAAGAGCAACAGGTGTAATCGTTGCAGCTGACGTACATGTTGAAACAGATCGTTTCGATGATAAAAACGTTGTTGAAGTACCAGTTGCCGATGGTATTAAACGTCCAGAAGAATTGATTAATACTGCACTTGATACAAGTCGTAAACCTTTCGTAGCTCGTGGAGAAAGTTCAAAATCTAAAGCTGGTGAAAGTAACGAAAAGCAAAGTTTCGGTAAAGCATTTTATAAACACTTAATGAATGGTGTTTCAAATATGTTACCACTTGTTATCGCTGGTGGTATCTTAATGGCAATTGTATTCTTATTCGGAGCTAACTCATTCGATCCTAAGAGTGCTGAACATAATGCATTTGCTGAACAATTATGGAACATCGGTAATAAGAGTGCCTTCGCGTTAATCATTCCAATTTTAGCTGGTTTCATTGCACGTAGTATTGCAGATAAACCAGGTTTCGCAGCTGGTTTAGTTGGCGGTATGTTAGCTATTTCAGGTGGTTCAGGATTTATCGGTGGTATTATTGCAGGTTTCTTAGCAGGTTACTTAACTCAAGGTATTAAATATATTACTCGTGGTTTACCACAAGCTTTAGAAGGTTTAAAACCAACATTAATTTATCCGTTATTAAGTGTGACAATCACTGGTTTATTAATGATTTATGTATTTAACCCTCCAGCAGCATGGTTAAATAACTTATTATTAAATGGCTTAAACAGCTTATCAGGTTCAAACATTATGTTACTTGGTTTAGTTATCGGTGCAATGATGGCTATCGATATGGGTGGTCCATTCAACAAAGCTGCATACGTATTCGCAACAGCTGCTTTAACTGAAGGTAACGCAGCACCAATTACAGCAGCTATGGTTGGTGGTATGATTCCACCATTAGCAATTGCGACAGCAATGGTCATTTTCAAACGTAAATTTACTAAAGAACAACGTGGTTCAATCGTACCAAACTATGTAATGGGACTTTCATTCATCACAGAAGGTGCAATTCCATTCGCAGCAGCTGACCCATTACGTGTAATTCCATCAATGATGGTAGGTTCAGGTGTTGGTGGCGCTATCGCATTAGCACTAGGTTCAAGAATTAACGCGCCACACGGTGGTATCATCGTTATCGCAGCTACAGACTTTAGCCACATCGTACAAACATTAATCGCTTTAGTCGTAGGTACTTTAGTTTCAGCGTTTATGTACGGTATCTTAAAACCTAAATTAACACATGATGAAATTAAAGCATCTGAATCTATGGATGAATAATATAGTAGATTAATCGATCTCTTGCTCTTGAAAAATAGGGCAAGAGATTTTTATTTAAAATGGATGTTAAAACATGCAAAAATGGGTAGACATATGAGAGTATAGAATAGAAGGAAAAAGGTTTAGCTATAAAGAACTTATGCTCTGGGAAATCCTAAATGTTTTTGTCTAGACCTTCCTTGACTATTATGCAATCTTAGTTTTAAATGATAAGTTGTAACTTTTCAATTAAAAGAGTTACATTCAACTATTTATAATTAATATATGATAAAATAAAAGTAATACATTTTTTCGGGGGTGTCGCAATGGGAAGGTCTTAACATGTGAATATATTGTAATTAGGCAGAACGCAATAAATCCGTGTTACTCATATGGGACACATAATATTTGGAGGTGAATCCCTAGAAATAGGGAATTAATTGGAAACAGCGACCATAATTAACTTAGTAGTATTTTTTCTATTAATTGCACTTACTACAGTATTTGTAGGTTCAGAGTTTGCTTTAGTAAAGGTACGTTCAACTCGAATTGAACAATTAGCTGATGAAGGTAACGGTAGTGCAAAGATTGTTAAAAAAATGATTGCCAATTTAGACTATTATTTATCAGCATGTCAATTAGGTATTACAGTTACATCTTTAGGATTAGGTTGGTTAGGTGAACCAACGTTTGAGAAATTGATGCATCCGTTATTCGATTTACTTCATTTACCTGATGCATTAACAACAACAATTTCATTTGTTATCTCATTCATTGTTGTAACATATTTACATGTTGTTTTAGGTGAATTAGCACCTAAATCTTTAGCAATTCAACATACAGAGAAATTAGCATTAACATATGCTAGACCTTTATATTATTTCGGAAATATCATGAAACCATTAATCTGGTTAATGAATGGTTCTGCTCGCGTCATTATTAGAATGTTAGGTGTAGATCCAGATGCTCAAACTGATGCGATGTCAGAAGAAGAAATAAAAATTATTATTAACAATAGTTATAATGGTGGGGAAATTAACCAAACAGAGCTTAACTATATGCAAAATATCTTTTCATTCGATGAAAGACATGCGAAAGATATCATGGTACCTCGTACACAATTAGTGACATTAAATGAGCCATTTAACGTGGATGAATTATTACAAACAATTAAAGAGCATCAATTTACACGTTATCCAATTACAGAAGATGGCGATAAAGACCATATTAAAGGGTTTATTAACGTGAAAGAATTCTTAACTGAATATGCATCAGGTAAGACAATTAAGATTGCTAATTATATTCATGAGTTACCAATGATTTCGGAAACAACGCGTATCAGCGATGCTTTAGTGAGAATGCAACGTGAACATGTTCATATTAGTTTAATTATCGATGAATATGGTGGTACTGCTGGTATCTTAACGATGGAAGATATTCTTGAAGAAATTGTTGGTGAAATCAGAGATGAGTTTGACGATGACGAAGTAAACGATATCGTTAAACTTGAAGACGATACGTACCAAATCAATGGACGTGTCCTTTTAGATGATTTAAACGAACAGTTTGGTATTGAATTTGAAGATTCAGAAGATATCGATACAATTGGTGGTTGGTTACAAGCTCACAACACTAATTTACAAGTGGATGATCATATTGATACCGAATATGATCGTTGGATTATTTCTGAAATGGACAATCATCAATTAGTTTGGGTTATTCTAAAATATCAATTTCTTGAAACTAGATCAACGATTGATGATGAAGACGATGAAGATAATCAAGACCATAAACATAAGCATAAACAAGATGCTGATGAATAAACTATCTGACACTTGGGTACTAAAACCTAAGTGTCTTTATTTTTATACATATCCCGTATAAAGTTATAATAATTTTAAGAAGAAAATAGAGGAGAGTAAATCATGGTTAACGATACACAATTATTAGACAATGGTTATCCTATGCCTAAAGTAGGTTTAGGTGTTTATAAAGTTACTGAAGATGAAATGGAAACAGCGATTCAAGCTGCGATAGAAGATGGTTATCGTGCATTTGATACAGCTTATTTCTATGGAAATGAACAAGCGTTAGGTAAAGCACTTAAAAATAGTGGCGTTCCACGCGAGGATTTATTTATTACATCTAAATTATGGAATGATTATCAAGGTTATGAAAGTACATTAGATTATTTTAATAAGTCATTAGAGAACTTAGGCGTTGATTACTTAGATTTATATTTAATTCATTGGCCTTGTGAAAAAGATGATTTATATATTGAATCATATAAAGCGCTAGAAAAGCTATATGAAGAAGGTAAGGTAAAGGCAATTGGTGTTTGTAACTTTAAAGAACATCATTTAGAAAAATTAATGGCTGCTACTGATATTGTGCCTCATATTAATCAAATTGAAGTACATCCTTTTTTTAATCAACAAGAGCTTCAAGACTACTGTGATAAACATGATATTGTAGTCACAGCTTGGATGCCACTAATGCGTAATAGAGGTTTATTCGACGATCCAGTTATTACTAAATTAGCAGAACAATATGATAAAACGCCTGCGCAAATTATATTGAGATGGCATTTAGCTCATAATCGTATCGTGATTCCGAAATCTAAGACGCCTTCACGTATTCGTGAAAATCACGATATCTTTGATTTTAATTTAGAATTGACTGAGATAGCTGAAATAGATAGCTTAAATAAAAATGCACGCCAAGGTAAGGACCCTGATGACGTTAATATTGGGGATTTAAAATAGTCTTTTCCATTTAAATTTGTGAGTTAAAAATACATTTTTGTTGATTTAATACAATTATTATTTTTTATTTGTTAATTACATAGTTTTAGGTAGAATATTTATTAATTTTATTGATAAAATAATATTAAGAATGTAGAAAAGGATGTAATTGAATGAAAATCAGAGTCATTGTGCCTTGCTTTAACGAAGGTGAAGTCGTAGCGAAGACCTACGACAAATTGACTGAAATTTTGATGGAAGATAGTGTGGTTAAAGATTATAGCTATGACCTATTATTTATTGATGATGGAAGTAAAGATGATACCATTGATCACATCCAAAACTTAGCAGCCACAGATAAGCACGTTAAGTATATTTCTTTCAGTCGAAATTTTGGAAAAGAATCAGCAATGATTGCTGGTTTTCAGCATAGTGTAGATTTTGATGCTGTAGTAATGATCGATGGAGATTTACAACATCCTCCAGAGTTTATTCCCAAAATGATCGATGGCTATTTAGAAGGTTATGACCAAGTAATAGCGCAACGTGACCGTACGGGAGAGAATTTTGCGAGAAAATCAATGACGAAACTATACTATAAATTGATTAATAGCTTTGTAGAGGATATTAAATTTATCGATGGTGTCGGTGACTTTAGATTATTAAGTCAACGTGCTGTAAAATCAATCGCTTCTTTAAAAGAGTATAATCGCTTTTCAAAAGGATTATTTGAATGGATAGGCTATAATACTAAAATCTTCACTTATAAAAATGTAGAACGTGAAGCGGGACAATCGAAATGGACGTTCACTAAATTATTGAATTATGGTATCGACGGTTTAATCTCTTTCAATAACAAACCTTTAAGAGCAATGATTTATCTTGGGATGTTTGTATTTGGTTTAAGTATTGTATATATTCTTTATTTATTAATTGGGATTATGGTGAATGGAATCAATAACCCTGGATACTTCACAACGATTGCTGCAGTATTATTGTTAGGTGGCATTCAATTGATTTCAATAGGAATTGTGGGCGAATACATTGGTCGTATTTATTATGAAGTGAAACAACGACCTAAATATATCGTTCAAGCTTCCAATTTGGAACCAACTTTTGAAAATGATGGCGTCACACAACATCAAGAGCGCGAAAAAGAAAACGTTCATTAACGTTAAATAGTAAATATAAAAATGCTTGAAGAACACATTGAGGAGTCTTCAAGCATTTTTACATTTGTTTAGATATATTGCGTTGCGATTGTATTGATTTCAACTGCCATAGAATATAAACACCAAATAACAAGTAAATAATTACAAATACGTACCAAAATGGTGTTAAAAGTGTAAGCAATACAATCGAAATAATGATAATGACGTGACCAGTCATAAATGGATGTTTAATTTTTCTAAGTAATTTAATACGTTGAAGCTCATTTGTATTAAAAGTAGCTGAGAAAATAATTACAGCCCCGATAATAAAAATAGTTGGTGCAAGATAAGGAACTGACATATACACAGAATGATCACTTGTTCCAAATGTTATAAATAAAGAACAACTAATAATAATTGCGAATATAAGTGCAATAGATTTATATTCTTTAATGATAAAAGTATAGCCTTTAATTTTTAAATAATATTGGAGTCCTAACCAACATAAGAAAAACACAATTGAACATAACGTTATAAAATTAAACTTTTCAATGACAATAATATTAATAAAAGCGTTAATAGTAATAGCAATTAATACGGAGCTAAACTTAAGCTGTTTAAAACGATGTCGATATAAGTCGAAACCGAAAATGCCAAGCACAATGGCAATGTTAATTAATACATAAATAATCATGTTGTACTCCTATCACACTTAGTTCATTAGAATATTATAGCAATTTAAACAAACTTAATCATTTCAAAACACTCAATAAATATTTACTTACTATAATATTATATTAAACGCCTTTTTTATTACTCCATAATAACGTGTGTAGTTGTGGTAAAACATATACATGGTTCATATCGTTACTTTGCATGACTGTATCAACTAATGCTTCATAACGTTCTAATAATTTTTCAGTATGATTTGCGACATCATCATCTAAATAAGGGTTGCCTACTTGTAAATAGAAAGGAATAGTAGGGTAGCGATGATGAATCATCTTCGCGAACTCGTAATCTTTATCATCGAAAATGACAACTTTTAAATTTAACGACTCATGGACACATTGTTCAATCACGCTATCTAAAATGTCTAGATTTGGCGTCATAGTAGAACTAGGTGGTTTAGGACTAATCGTTAAATCATCAATTTGAGTCATCCACGGTTGGAACTTACTGCCTTGTGTTTCTAAAGCAGTATAAATATTTTTCTCTTCAAATAAATCAACTAAATCTTGAATGCCTTTAATTAAAGCTGGGTTACCACCTGAAATAGTGACATGATCGAAATGGTCGCCCCCAACTTCACGCAATTGATCATAGATTTCTTCAGCAGTCATCAATTGAATGTCTTCTTTAGCACTACCATCCCACGTAAAGGCTGAATCACACCAGCTACAACGATAATCACATCCTGCTGTGCGCACGAACATTGTTTTACGTCCAATGACACGACCCTCACCTTGGATAGTAGGGCCGAATATCTCTAATACCGGAATTTTAGCTGCCATTATTTAAACTCCTTAGGACGATAAACTACATAACTAGACGGCGTTTCACGCAAATACACTTGAACGCAGTGCGGTTGATTATCGTAAGTTTGTAAATGTGATTCGACAATGTCATAAATCGTTTGTGCTACGATTTCAGTTGAAGGACTTTTACCTTTAAACTGAGGTAAATCATTTAATAAATAATGATCAAATTGGTCGTGAATCAGTTTTTTTAAATCACTAAAATTAATTAAAAAGCCGTTATGATCTAACGTATCGCCAGCAATTGTTAAATTAACAAAGTAAGTATGGCCATGGGTTCTCATACATTTGCCAGCATCTTCACTTGGAATGAAATGCGCAGCTGAAAAGTTAAAGTCTTTGTTTAATTCAAAACTGTAAGGATGATTTACTTGTGGATAGATTTGTTGAAACATATTATTTCGCTCCTTTAGTTTCTAAATATTGTTCAAGACCACGTTGACGTAGTTTGCATGCTGGGCATTCTCCACAGCCGTCGCCAACAATGCCGTTATAACAAGTTAATGTATTATAGCGAACGTAATCTAATACGCCTAATTCGTCGCTAAGTTCCCATGTTTGTGCTTTGTCTAACCACATTAATGGTGTGTGAATAACGAAATCTTTATCCATTGAAAGACTTAATGTTACATTCATAGATTTAATGAAGCTATCACGGCAGTCAGGATAGCCGGAGAAATCAGTTTCACATACGCCAGTGATAATGTGTTTGGCATTAAGTTGATATGCAAGCGCGCCAGCGAATGATAAGAATAATAAATTACGTGCAGGCACGAAAGTATTTGGAATACCATCTTCGCCAGTTTCAATGTCCATATCATGTTGTGTTAAAGCATTTGGAGTTAATTGAGACAATAATGACATATCAAGAACATGATGTTTTAACCCTTGTTCCTTTGCGATTTGTTTTGCGACTTCTATTTCCGTATCGTGACGTTGCCCGTAATTAAACGTTACTAATTCTACATCTTTGAAATGCTTTTTAGCGTAAAATAAACACGTTGTGCTATCTTGACCTCCGCTAAATACTACAATTGCTTTGTCCTTATTTAAGGTTTGTTGCGTCATAATTATTCTCCTTTTGAAAAGATGATTAATAGTGGATTGCCGATAAATAACCTAGCCATCTTTTTTAAGGCAAAGAAAAAAGCCTATCTCTATAAAAAAGATAGACTTCTGAAATATTAAAAATAAGTTAGTATAGCTACTTATTGTGTTTAAAAGGAAATATTTCTTTAAGTGTCTAGTTTTTTATAGAGGGTTTCAGCTAGGAACCTCTGTCGATTCATTTTTAGTACGCTAGTTAGATTAATATAATCAAACCGTAAAATCAAGTAATATTTCTAAATGTGAGTAAGGTAAGCCCTTACATTTTCGTGGTTAGAGAATTTATAATAAAATTGAAGAATATATTTGTTGGAAAGTTGGAGTAATCTCAATGATAGTAGTAATAGATAATAAAGATTCATTTACATATAATTTAATTGATTACATAAAAACTGAAACGACGTTACCACTTCAAGTTTACGAAGTAGATGACGTATCGATGGATAAGTTGTCCCAATTACAAATCGATGCCATAGTGATCTCACCAGGTCCAGGTAAACCAAGTGATTATCCTATTTTAAAGGAAGTCATGCAACATTATGAAGGCGAAATTCCTATCTTAGGCGTATGTTTAGGCTTTCAATTTATATTTGAATATTATGGGGGCCGTATTATTCATGGCACGAAACCAATACATGGCCATACGACTCGCTTAAATCATTCAGGTACCGGGATATTTAAAGATTTACCGCAACAGTTTGAAGTCATGCGTTATCATTCGTTAATTGCTGATAAAGCGACACTGCCTTCTCAGTTACAGATAACTGCGTACAATGAAGAAGATATTCCAATGGCAATAGAACATAAATCATTGCCTATTTATGCAGTCCAATATCATCCAGAGTCTATTTTAAGTGAATATGGACATGAGCAATTACGTCATTTTTTCTCGAAAGTAGGGTTAGTTAATGAATATCACATTTAATTATCGTTATTATATCAATCCTGATAACTATGAAACGCATCAATTATCCTTTGACACGTACGCGAATAAATCGCTAGCTTATTCATTAAATGATGTCGGGAATGTTGTTCGATTTGCGGAAAAGGAACAAAAACTAGGGCGCTACGTGGCAGTTTATTTAACTTATGAAGCGGCAGCTTATTTCAACAATAAAATGGCAACGTATCACCTTGAACATGATGATTTATATGCGGTAGCTTATAGTTTTAATGTGAAAGATGCTCAAGCGTCTTCATTGGAAAATGCGTCTAGCTATGTGCCAAAACACAATTTTACTTTTCAAGAAAGTGATGAACAAATGCGCTTGAAAATACAACAAGTGCAAGCGGCCATTGTAGAAGGTGAAACGTATCAAGTAAACTACACGACGCGTTTAACGAGTGATATTCATTATCCCATTTCGGAATTATATGCGTATTTGACCCAAACAAATAATGGTGGTTATACGGCTTTATTAGATACGGAAGACATCCAAGTCGCTTCTATTTCACCAGAACTCTTTTTCCAAAAAGGAGAATTTAATGGAGAAAGTGATGTTATTGTGAGCAAGCCGATGAAAGGAACGATGCCTCGAAGCGCGGATAAAAAAGAAGATGTGCTCAATTACGAAACGCTACAAAATTCACTTAAAGACCGTGCAGAAAATGTGATGATTGTTGATTTATTGCGCAACGATATTTCAAGAATTTCTGAAACTGGCACAATTAAAGTCTATAAGCCGTTTTTCATTGAAACGTATAAAACGGTATATCAAATGACGAGTATGGTCACAGGTCATTTAATTAATGAGACATCTTTACACGACATTTTAAAAGCACTATTCCCTTGTGGTTCTATTACTGGCGCGCCGAAACTTAATACTATGTCTTACATTAAATTATTAGAGATTGGACCACGTTCTATTTATTGTGGATCAATTGGGCTAATGATGCCGGATGATAAAATGATATTTAACATTCCTATTCGCACATTAGAATATCGACAAGATAAGGCTGTTTATGGAGTAGGTGCAGGGATTACGATAGACTCTGTACCAGAAAATGAAGTGCAAGAGTTTCGTGATAAAACGAAGATATTGGAGATGTTATAAATGCAATTATTTGAAACCATGCGTCTTGAAAATGGCAAAATTCGACGATTTCAATATCATACCGCTCGATTAAAACAATCATGTGCACGTTTGGAGTTTTCATTTTCAGAGAGAGAATGGGAACAATATGTAGAAAAAATAAAATCACAAAATTCAGAGGGCATATTTCGATTAAAAATTGAAATAGATAAAGAAGGACAATTATCACATATTATCAAACCATTAATGGCCAAAAATGAATTTACGGCTGAATTTAAAGAAAGCGATGCTGCTTGTGCAAAAGAATATGTGATTAATAAAACGACGGAGCGTCAACATCTCGACCACAATCATCGCACGGATTTAGTCTTACTGTATAGTGAGACGGGTAAAATCTTAGAATTTGATATTGGCAATATTATGATTGAAGAAAATGGCCAATACTATACACCAAGTTATGAGGAAGACTTTCTATTAGGTTGCATGCGCCAAAGTTTAATTGATGCGCATAAATTATTGATTAAAGATTATAATAAAGATGAATTAATTGAAAAACTACAGGCAAATAAGGTTCGAATCTATCTTTTAAACAGTTTGCGAGAGGTTGCCGAGGTTTCTATTTATATATAGAATGTGAATGGAAGATTGTCTAATAGAAATGATAAAAAATTCAAATGAAGTAATGGAGCGGATTATGGTAATTGTATGGCTTGTAATCATCGTCGTGTTAAATATCTTGGGAAAATGGCAAGCAAATCGTTATTTACAACGAAATGCTGTAATCAAAGCACGTCTTGTAGCAACTATAGTTGTGTTATTACAATGCTTGTGCGTTTACCTGTTTATGAGAACGCTTATTCCGTATATCGTTGAATTTTTAAATATTTTTTATCATCATTAAAATAGAACGGCAATATTAAAATATAGTAAGTATGAGGTGGAGTTATGAAAATTTATAGCCAAGGAGATCAAGCAATTGTTATTGCGATAGAAAAAGATGTCTCGCAAAATGTTACAAGAGATTTAATAGCTGTACGTCATCATTTATTAGAGAAAAATCTCCCATTTATTACTGAAATTGTTCCAACTGAATCAGATATGATGATTTGTTATGACGCTAGAGATATGATTAAACATCATCATATTACTTCACCTTTTCAATATATGAAAGATCTTGTGCACTCAATTCATGAAGAAATAAAAGTACTTAATTTAAATGAAGAGGATAGTACCTCTCATAATATTCCTATTATTTATGGAGAAGAATTCGGTCCGGATTTAGAGGGTTTGTTAAGTTATTACAATATTACAAAAGAAGAATTTATTAAGTTACATTCTGAAAATCAATATTTTGTTTCGATGATGGGATATTTACCAGGATTCCCATATTTAACTGGGATGAATGAAGCATTATATGTCAATCACACGTGTGAAGAGAAAAAATTAGTTAGAGCTGGATCGGTTATTATAGAAGGTAAAAAGTGTGGCATTGTAACGACTGATACATATAATGACTGGCTAGTTATAGGATACACGCCGGTACATTTATTTAATCCTAATCAAGAAGATTTCAATTTATTGAAATTAGGAGATAGTGTCACTTTTCAACCTAAAGAACGTAAAGAAATAGAATTAGGAGATTTTAAACCATGTCAATCATAATAGAAAGAGCAGGATTATTTAGCAGCTTTCAAGATTTTGGACGTTATGGATATGAACATGCAGGCGTCATTCCTTGCGGTGCTCTAGATTCACTAGGTCACGAAATAGCGAATCGTCTTGTCGCGAATGATAAAAATGAGGCTACACTCGAAATGACACACGTGATGGCGAAAATTCGTTTTACTGAGCCTACTTTAATTGCATTAACAGGCAATAATTTTGAAGCGTACACTCAAAAAATGAAAATTAAGCCTTATAAATTATATCTGGTAGAAAAAGATGATGTTTTATCTTTTAAAGAAACGAATAAAACCTCTCGCGTTTATCTTGCGGTAGGCGGCGGCTTCAAATTAGATTCATGGTTAGGTTCAACATCAACTGATTTAAAGGTGAATATTGGAGGCTTCCATGGTCGTACGCTTGAAAACGGTGATGTAATTGAAATGAAACGCCAATATACTGATCGTCATCATAAACTTTTTGAAAATTTAGCGGAAAAGCATACGACAGATTGGGGCATCGATGGATATGCTTTATCATTTAATTATATTTCGGATGTCTTCCACGTCGTAGCCAATAAGGGAACTGAAGATTTTGATGAGGAAACAAAGTCAAATTTCATACACGGAGATTACAAAGTGACCAACAAATCTAACCGTGTGGGAATGTTACTTGACGGTAAAAAAATTAGAGCTTATTACGACGATATGCCAGCACATCAACCTGTTAAAAAAGGTACAATACAAGTAAAGCGTGATGGTACCCCAATTATTTTATTGAATGATCATTACACAATTGGAAGTTATCCTCAAATTGGCACAATTGCTAGCTATCATTTAACTAAGTTAGCTCAAAAGCCACAAGGCGCTCGTTTGAAATTTCAATTTATAGATATTGAAACCGCTGAAAAGAACGTTGTGAAGTTTAGTAACTGGATGAATCAATTATTCCATGGCATTGAGTTTCGTATGCAAATGGAAATGATGAAATAACGTAAATTTTACAGTTTTATTGAAAAAATAATGAGTTTTAGAAGTGTGTAATTACACTTTGTAGGTCCGTAGTCTGATTAAATTAACATGACAAGAAGTTATAATATATAAATCAGTTTTAAAAAATAAGCAAGTGAGTTATTTATAAAGGTATTGTGTTTTTTCTTGATAAATGAGTAAAAATACTATATATTTATATATTGAACTATGACGCTTTATTACAGTAATATTACAAACTTCATTGTTCCTTAATAAATAATTAACAATTAATAGAATAGTGCCAAATATGTTTTGAAATTAAGATGGTTCATTTAAGCTAAATAAACTTGAGGCTAAAACCTCTTTAGCTAAAAACTAATATTACGCACTTTCTTCCAATAAAGATTTAAATGAATTTAAAAGCGAAACGAATTATGAGTACTTGCATTACGGACATATTTGAGTGAGTGTTTAAGTCTTTCAATAGTCTTTAACATTTCTTCAAAGTTGAATAACTACAAACGGAGGAAACATTCATGAGTTTACACAAAAAGAAAATAAGTCTTTTTGCGTTTTTCTTATTAACTGTTTTTACAGTGACTTTAAAGACGTATTTTTCATACTATGTTGATTTTTCTTTGGGTGTTAAAGGACTAGTACAAAACTTAATACTACTGATGAATCCATATAGTCTAATTGCGCTTATTTTAAGTGTGTTCTTATTCTTTAAAGGCAAAAAGGCATATTGGTTCATCTTTATCGGCGGTTTTTTATTAACGTTCTTACTTTATGCGAACGTAGTGTATTTTAGATTCTTCTCAGACTTTTTAACATTTAGTACGCTTAACCAAGCAAGTAATGTTGAATCAATGGGAGGAGCAGTAGGTGCTTCATTTAAATGGTATGACTTTGTTTACTTCTTAGATACTATTGTTTATCTGTTCATCCTTATCTTCAAAGGTAGTTGGTTAGATAAACGCGTATTTAGTAAAAAGTTTGTACCAGTAGTAATGGCGGCTTCTGTAGCGCTATTCTTCTTAAATCTTGCATTTGCTGAAACAGATCGTCCTGAATTATTAACACGTACGTTTGACCATAAATACTTAGTTAAATATTTAGGACCATATAACTTCACTGTATATGATGGTGTTAAAACTATTCAGAATAACCAACAAAAAGCGTTAGCATCTGAAGATGATTTAACTAAAGTTTTAAATTATACGAAACAAAAAAATACAGAGCCTAACCCAGAATATTTCGGTGCGGCTAAAAAGAAAAATATCATTAAAATTCATTTAGAAAGTTTCCAAACTTTCCTTATTAACAAAAAAGTAAATGGTAAAGAAGTAACACCATTCTTAAACAAATTATCAACTGGTAATGATGATTTCAGATACTATCCAAACTTCTTCCACCAAACTGGACAAGGTAAAACATCAGATGCCGAATTTACAATGGATAACAGTCTTTACGGTTTACCACAAGGTTCTGCTTATTCATTAAAAGGCGATAATACGTATCAATCTTTACCAGCTATTTTAGACCAAAAAGAAGGTTATACTTCTAATGTAATGCATGGTGACTATAAAACGTTCTGGAACCGTGACCAAATTTACAAACACTTTGGTATCGATAAATTCTATGATGCAACTTACTACGATATGTCAGATGAAAATATCGTTAACTTAGGTTTAAAAGATAAACCATTCTTTAAAGCATCAGCAGATTATCAAGCTAAAATGAAACAACCGTTTTATTCACACTTAATTACATTAACGAACCATTATCCATTTACGTTAGAGCCTCAAGATGCAGATATTGATAAACCAAATACTGGTGACTCAACTGTTGATGGTTATATCCAAACTGCACATTATCTTGACCAAGCTCTAGAAGAGTACATCACTGACCTTAAGAAGAAAGGTCTATATGATAACTCAGTTATTATGATTTACGGTGACCACTATGGTATTTCTGAGAACCATAATAACGCAATGGAAAAATTATTAGGTGAGAAAATTACACCAGCTAAATTTACTGACTTGAACCGTACTGGTTTCTGGTTGAAGATTCCTGGTAAATCAGGCGGCGTAGATGAAACTTATGCTGGTCAAATGGACGTTATGCCAACTATCTTACATTTAGTAGGTATTGATAGTAAAAACTACTTAATGTTTGGTACAGATATGTTATCTAAAGATCATAATGATGTAATTCCATTCCGTAACGGTGACTTTATTACTAAAGATTATAAATATGTTAACGGTAAAGTTTACTCAAATAAAGATAACGAACTATTAACGACACCACCTAAAGATTTAGAAAAGAATAAGAAACAGGTTGAAAAAGATTTAGAAATGAGTGACAACGTGTTAAACGGTGACTTATTCAGATTCTATAAAAACCCTGATTTCAAAAAAATAGATCCATCAAAATATGAATATAAAACTGGTCCAAAAGGTAACCAGAAATAATGCAAAAAAGCAGATTGAACGAAGCAACGTTCAATCTGCTTTTTTCATATATTTAATTAATGAACTACTAGCCAAGTGCGACGTCTAATATCATCATAATGGTAAAACCAACCATTAAACTCAATGTGGCTAAATCGGTATTATTACCCGATTGAGAGTCTGGTATGAGTTCTTCTACGACTACAAATATCATGGCACCTGCAGCAAATGCCAATGCATAAGGTAGTACTGGAGTAATAAATATAATGGTCGCTGCGCCTATTGTTGCGAAGATAGGTTCGACAATAGCGGAAGCTTGGCCATAATTAAAGGCTTTCCAACGAGAAGCACCCGCTGCTCTAATAGGCATTGATAAAGCTGCACCTTCTGGTATATTTTGAATCCCTATACCAATTGCTAAACCTAAAGCGCCGAAAAAGGTTGCTTTGCCATTACCTGTAGCAATACCTCCAAATGCCACACCGATAGATAAACCTTCAGGAATATTATGTAAAGTAATCGCTAAAACTAATAACGCATTTTTACTTAACGACGTTTTAACACCTTCTCTATATTGGCTATTATCTCCAACTTTTTGGTGAATATGAGGAATGACATAGTCTAGCCCACGAATAAATATACCACCTAAAAGAAATCCAACAGCAGCTGGAACCCAGGCAGGTAAAGAACTATCTTTACCGTACTCTATAGAAGGTTGCAATAAAGACCAAAAACTTGCAGCAATCATAATACCGGCTGCGAAACCTTGCATAGATGTTAAAACTTTATGATTTACTGTTTTAAATATAAACACCGCAGCTGCCCCTAAAGCGGTTAATAACCAAGTAATAATACCAGCTATTAATGCTTGTAAATAGGGCGGTAAACTTTCAAAAAAGTCTATCATAACTCTTGTCTCCTTGTATCATTTACACTTAAAAAGGTGTATAATATATAGAACTGAATTAAGCTTATCAAAATTATTTTGAAATTTCGATATTTCGATACAAAAGGAAGTAGAAGCATGGAAGCGTATAAAATAGAGCATTTAAATAAGTCATATGCAGACAAAGTGATATTTGATGACTTGAATCTATCTATTTCTGAACATGAACGAATTGGATTAGTAGGGATTAACGGTACAGGGAAAAGCACGTTACTTAAAGTGATTGGCGGTTTAGATGAAGATTTTACTGCCGATATTACGCATCCTAATCAATATCGTATTCGTTATTCTTCACAGAAACACGATTTAGATGAAGATTTGACAGTTTTTCAAGCTGTATTAAGCTCAGATACAACCACATTACGTATTATTAAAACGTATGAAGAAGCTGTAAATGCATATACGCAACAACAAGATGATCGTCATTTTCAAAAAATGATGGAAGCCCAAGAAGCGATGGACCGACATAGCGCTTGGGATTATAATGCTGAGATTAAGACGATTCTTTCTAAATTAGGAATTAACGATACATCTAAAAAAGTAAAAGAACTTTCTGGTGGCCAACAAAAGCGCGTGGTGTTAGCTAAAACACTGATTGAACAACCAGATTTATTATTATTAGATGAACCGACAAACCATTTGGATTTTGAATCTATCAATTGGTTAATTAATTACGTGAAGCAGTATCCACATACAGTTTTATTTGTAACGCATGATCGCTACTTTTTAAATGAGATTGCCTCAAGAATTGTTGAATTAGATAGAGGAAAGTTAAAATCATATCCTGGTAATTATGAGGATTACATTGCAATGAGAGCGGAAAATGAACTCATTGAACAAAAGCAACAAGAAAAGCAAAAATCATTGTATAAACAAGAGTTAGCCTGGATGAGAGCAGGCGCTAAAGCAAGAACGACAAAACAACAAGCCCGTATCAATCGTTTTAATGATTTAGAGTCAGAAGTCCAAGCGCATCATACTCAAGATAAAGGCCAATTAAATCTTGCCTATTCGAGATTAGGTAAACAAGTGTATGAACTTGAGCACTTAACGAAGCAAATTAATGATAAAACGCTATTTGAAGATATCACTGAAATTATTCAAAGTGGACAACGAATTGGAATCGTAGGTCCTAACGGTGCCGGTAAAACGACATTATTGAATATTTTAAGTGGAGAAGATGTCGACTATACAGGTACGTTGAAAATAGGTCAAACGGTTAAAGTCGCTTATTTTAAACAAACTGAAGAAACGCTAGATAGAGATATCAGAATGATTGATTATTTAAGAGAAGAAAGTGAAGTTGCTAAGGAGAAGGATGGCACTTCTATTTCTGTAACGCAATTATTAGAACGATTTCTATTCCCTAGTTCGACACACGGTAAAAAGATTTATAAATTATCTGGTGGAGAACAAAAGCGTTTATACTTACTAAGATTGTTAGTACATCAACCTAACGTGTTATTACTTGATGAGCCTACGAATGATTTAGACACAGAAACATTAACTATTCTCGAAGACTACATTAGTACCTTTGGCGGTTCAGTGATTACAGTAAGTCACGATCGCTATTTCCTTAATAAAGTTGCACAAGAATATTGGTATATTCATGACGGGAAAATGGAACGAATTATTGGAAGCTTCGAAGATTACGAAGCGTATAAAAAAGAACAAGATAAGCTGCAAGCACTTGAAAAACAAGCGCAACAGCCTAAACCTAAAACGAATGTAAGAAAGAAAACAGGCTTATCTTATAAAGAAAAACGTGAATATGAAATGTTGATGGAGCGCATTGAACAGACAGAAGAACGTTTAGAACAAATCGACGAAGAAATGATAGAAGCAAGTGCAGATTACGCTAAAATTAAAGAATTGAACGAAGAAAAAGAACAATTGGAACAAACGTATGATATGGACATCACGAGATGGAGTGAACTTGAAGAAATAAAAGAGCAATAAGGGGAAAATTTTTATGGAAGCAACGTTATCGCATTATTTTGGGTACGAAACATTTAGACCGGGACAAAAAGAAATTATTACTAAAATAATGGATCACCATAATGTCTTAGGTGTACTGCCTACAGGTGGAGGTAAATCTATTTGTTATCAAGTACCTGGTCTAATGCTTGGGGGAACTACGATTGTTATTAGCCCATTAATTTCTTTAATGAAAGACCAAGTGGACCAATTAAAGGCGATGGGGATTAAAGCAGCCTATTTAAATAGTAGTTTAAGTAAAAAACAACAAAAAGAGATTGAAACTGAGTTAATGACAGGTGATATTCAATTTTTATATGTTGCACCTGAACGTTTCGATAATGGTTATTTCTTGAACTTATTAAGTAAAATTAATATTCATTTAATTGCTTTTGATGAAGCACACTGTATTTCTAAATGGGGGCATGATTTTCGTTCTAGTTATCAAAGTGTAATCCAGAAAGTGTTTACGCTTCCTCAAAACTTCACGATTGTCGCTTTAACAGCGACAGCTACTGCAGAAGTACAACAGGATATTATGGAGAAACTTAATATTGGTAAATATGACGAAGTAAAGACAAGTACGAAACGTCGTAATCTGATCTTCAAAGTTAACCCAACCTATCAACGCCAGAAGTTTGTAATTGATTATGTACAAAAACATAAAGACCAAGCGGGTATTATTTACTGTTCAACACGTAAGCAGGTAGAAGAATTACAAGAAGCGCTAGATTCTGTAAAAGTGACTTCAGCGATTTATCATGCAGGACTAACAAATAAAGAACGAGAAGAAGCACAAAATGACTTCGTATATGACCGTGTGAAAGTAGTTATCGCAACGAACGCATTTGGTATGGGTATTGATAAATCTAATGTTAGATATGTCATTCATTATAATATGCCAGGCGACCTTGAATCATATTATCAAGAAGCGGGGCGTGCAGGACGAGATGGCTTAGAAAGTGAATGTATTTTATTATTTAGTGAACGTGATAAAGGGCTACATGAATATTTTATTACGGTTTCTCAAGCCGATGATGATTATAAAGATAAAATGGGCGAAAAGCTTACTAAAATGATTCAATACACTAAAACGAAGAAATGTTTAGAAGCTACGATTGTGCACTATTTTGAACCTAACGAGAAGTTAGAAGAATGTGGACAATGTAGTAGTTGTATTCAACAAAACAAAACGTATGATATGACACAAGAAGCTAAAATGATTATTAGTTGCGTCGCGCGTATGCGCCAACAAGAAAGTTATAGTGTGATTATCCAAGTACTGCGTGGAGAAATTACGGACTATATCAAATATAATGACTACGACAAATTAACAACCCATGGTTTAATGAAAGATTATAAAACATCTGAATTAAGTCACTTAATTGATGAACTACGTTTTAAAGGATTCTTAAATGAATACGATGAGATTTTAACGTGTGATGAAAGTGTTAAACAATTGCTTAATAATGATAAAAAGGTTTATACAACGCCGTTTAAGCAAAAATCGAAAGAAAAAGTATATATCAATACGGTTGAAGGCGTAGACCGCGCGTTATACGGAGAATTAGTTGAAGTACGACGTCAATTAAGCGAAAAATTGGATATTGCTCCAGTAAGTATCTTTTCAGATTATACGTTAGAAGAATTTGCGAAACGTAAACCAGAATCTAAGCAAGAAATGATTGCAATTGATGGCGTAGGTAGTTATAAACTAAAACATTATTGTCCTAAGTTCTTAGAAACGATTCAATCATATAAAACAAGTATCTAGAAATGAAATAAGGTTTGAGCATTGAAACAGTGCCAAACCTTATTTTTTGTATATAAAGTTAGTTTTTGAAAATTAAAAAACAATTAAATATGAATTTAGCATTAAACATGTTTTAATAGGGAATAAGTAATGCAAAAAGTCTGTCTAGGCAGTATAAATGAAGGTGACGAAATGATTGAATTTAAAGACGTAACCAAACGTTACGGGGGAAATATTGCTGTAGATAATGTGAGCTTTAAAATAAATGAAGGGGAATTCTTTGTACTTATTGGTCCTTCAGGATGCGGTAAAACAACGACATTAAAAATGATTAATCGACTTATTCCACTAAGCGAAGGTTATATTTATTTTAAAGATAAACCTATTAGTGACTATCCTGTGTATGAAATGCGTTGGGACATAGGCTATGTGTTGCAACAAATTGCCTTATTCCCGCATATGTCAATAAAAGAAAATATTGCGCAAGTACCACAAATGAAGAAATGGAAAGAAAGTGACATTAACCAACGCGTTGATGAATTATTAAACATGGTTGGGTTAGAACCAGAAAAATATCGCGACCGTAAACCAGATGAACTTTCAGGTGGTCAACGTCAAAGGGTGGGCGTAATACGTGCATTAGCAGCAGATCCACCTGTTATTTTAATGGATGAACCATTTAGTGCATTAGACCCTATTAGTCGCGAGAAATTACAAGATGACTTAATTAAATTACAAACACAAATTAAGAAAACGATTGTCTTTGTCACACATGATATTGAAGAGGCAATGAAATTAGGCGACCGTATTTGCTTATTAAATAACGGTCGTGTTGAACAAATTGATACGCCAGAAGGTTTCCGCGCTAATCCTAAAAATCAATTTGTTGAAGAATTTATGGGTCATCACTTGAATCAAGATAAAGATGAATTAACACTAAAAGATTTAAATATGACTGCGCCATTAACTGAAACCGGCGTACAACAAGATTATCCAATCGTTCATAGCAACGTAAAATTACGTGATATTTATTCCACATTAGCTCAACATGAAGCAGTCATCGTTGAAGATGCTGATACCTCAACTCAGTCATTGTTAAAACGTGAAGATATCTTCAAATATTTATCTGAAAATGATAAGGAGGTTAAAGCATGAATGAATTATTCACGACACTAAGCGATCGTAAAGGCGAGTTGCTTAGAACGATTATTGAACATATTCAAATTTCATTTATTGCGCTATTTATAGCTATCCTTATTGCGGTGCCACTTGGTATTGCCTTAACGAAGACGAAACGATTATCAGAAATTGTTATGAATATCGCTGCCGTGTTACAGACGATTCCATCACTAGCCTTATTAGGATTAATGATACCTATCTTTGGTATTGGTAGAGTACCCGCTATTATTGCATTAGTTGTCTACGCTTTATTACCTATTTTGAGAAATACATATACTGGTATTCAAGAAGTAGATCCATCGCTTATAGAAGCGGCTAAAGGGATTGGTATGAAACCAATGCGTCGTTTAACTAAAGTAGAATTACCTATCGCTATGCCTGTGATTATGGCCGGCATTCGTACAGCAATGGTATTAATCATCGGTACGGCGACACTTGCAGCGCTTATCGGTGCTGGTGGTCTAGGGGATTTAATTTTATTAGGTATCGATCGAAATAATACCTCTCTTATTTTAATTGGTGCCATTCCTGCAGCCTTACTTGCGATTATCTTTGATTTAGTCCTTCGCTTTATGGAGAAATTATCATATAAGAAATTGCTCATTACGATTGGTATTATCGTATTAATCATCTTGCTAGCTATTGTCGTACCACTTTTCGGGAAAAAGGGCGATAATATTACGTTGGCAGGTAAATTAGGATCTGAACCGTCTATTATTACAAATATGTATAAAATACTGATTGAAGATGAAACTGACGATACTGTCGATGTGAAAGATGGCATGGGTAAAACATCATTCTTATTCAATGCGTTGAAATCAGACGACATTGATGGATATTTAGAATTTACCGGAACTGTATTAGGTGAATTAACTAAAGAAGACCTTAAATCTAAAAAAGAGAATGCAGTTTACAAACAAGCGAAACAAAGTCTTGAGAAAAAATATGATATGACTATGTTAAAATCGATGAAATATAATAATACGTATGCTTTAGCAGTGAAAAAAGACTTCGCTGAGAAGCATAATATTAAAACAATTGGTGATTTACAGAAAGTTGAAGGTCAACTGAAACCAGGCTTTACGATGGAATTTAATGATCGTCCCGATGGTTACAAAGCCGTGGCCAAAGCATACGACTTAAACTTATCTAATATTAAAAAAATGGAGCCTAAATTGCGTTACACAGCCGTTGAAAAAGGCGATATTAACTTAATTGATGCGTACTCAACAGATGCTGAGTTAAAACAATATAATATGGTGGTGTTAAAAGATGATAAACATGTCTTCCCACCATATCAAGGCGCACCATTATTTAAAGAAAAATTCTTGAAAGATCATCCAGAAATTAAAAAACCACTAAATAAATTAGCAGGTAAAATTTCAGATGAAGAAATGCAAGAAATGAATTATAAGGTCACTGTGAAGAACGAAGATCCTTATAAAGTAGCTAAGCAATACTTACAAAAAGAAGGCTTAGTTAAATAATAATTAATTGAGGAATGAAACAATAATTGGTTTTTAACGACTGATTTCACTGTTTCATTCCTTTTTAAATATCTAGAAAAGTGTAACTTGAATTGTAATCTTAGACTAACTTCTTTACACTAGAGTTTAAATACAAAAATATATAAATGTATTTATAAGGGGTGGGGAAAATTGAATACAAAAAACTATTCAAGACAAGAAATTGTTAATAGTGTGCCTCAAAAAGGATTTTTTGGGCATCCGAAAGGACTAAGTACGCTTTTCTTTACAGAATTTTGGGAGCGCTTTAGTTATTATGGCATGAAAGCCATATTAGCTTATTATTTATACTATTCTGTAAGTAAAGGTGGCTTTGGCTTACCACAAGGTACAGCCTTACAAATTGTCTCTCTTTATGGGGCGTTAATTTATATGTCAGGAACAATCGGGGGATGGATAGCCGATAGAATTATTGGTACAAGACATGCGCTATTCTATGGCGGTATATTAATCATGTTTGGTCATATTTTATTAACGATTCCGGGTAATCTAACGGTTGTTATGATTGCTTTGTTACTATTAATTATCGGTACTGGATTGTTGAAGCCAAACATCTCTACAACAGTGGGAGAGTTGTATGATCATAATGATAAACGCTTAGATGCAGCGTTCACTATATTCTACATGGGTATCAACCTAGGTAGCTTTTTATCACCATTTGCGACAGGTTACTTACAAACTCGATTTGGTTTCCACTTCGGCTTTGCGGTAGCTGCAATCGGAATGTTCATAGGTCTGGTTATTTATTTAATCACGAATAAAAAGAACTTAGGTCTTGCAGGGGTAAGTGTACCGAACCCATTGCGTAAGGAAGAAATCAAAAGATTATCTATTATTACTGCAATTTCAGTCGTAGCATTCGCTATAGTGTTACTCGTCTTGCAACTAGTAGGACAGTTAAGTTTATCAAGTTTTAGTATTATCGTTACATTAATCGGTGTTTTATTACCAATTGGCATTTTTGTATATATGTTATCAAGTAATAAAACACGTAAAGAAGAACGTACAAGAATTTATAGTTACATACCATTATTTATTACTTCTGTTGCGTTTTGGATGATTCAAGAGCAAGGTTCAACGATTTTAGCTAACTTTGCTGACCAAAAAACAGAATTAAGTTTAGGTAAGTTAACGCATGGTTTAATTGATTTTCATATTCCAGCAGCGTGGTTCCAATCTATTAACCCAATTTTTATCATCATATTAGCACCTGTATTTGCGAATATATGGACGAAATTAGGTAAACGTAATCCAAGTACAGTTTATAAATTTGCAGCTGGCGCTATCTTTGCGGGGATTTCATATTTAGTAATGATTATTCCGCTAAGCAGTCATGCGCATTTAATAAATCCAATTTGGCTTGCGCTAAGTTTCTTCTTAATTTCTGTTGGTGAGCTTTGTATTTCACCGGTTGGTTTATCTGTGACGTCGAAATTAGCACCTGCGAAATTTTCAGCTCAAATGATGGCATTATGGATGTTAAGTAATGCGACAGCCCAAAGTCTTAACAGTCAAATCGTCGTGTTATTTAAGATGATTAGTGAGAAAGAATTCTTCTTATATTCTGGATTATTCACGCTAATTATAGGCGTTATTTTGATTGTGATTTCACCAATGGTTAGGAAAGCCATGGGTGACGTGAAATAAAGTAGTTTTATCATTTTTTATTTTTGAAAAGGATAACAAGTGTTGGGTCTCCATTTTCCAAAGAGGAAATATGAGTTTGTGATAAAGTTAATTGAACCATGAAAACTGACAGAAAACCCTTGTCTACAGGCTGAATTAAATAGTGTATAATTTAAATAAATGTTTATATTTAAGACAAAGGAGTGGTTGTACATGAAACAACAATTGAATCAACTATCAGCATATCAACCGGGCTTGTCACCGCAAGCGCTTAAAGAAAAACATGGTATTGAGGGTGAACTTTATAAGTTGGCCTCTAATGAGAACTTGTATGGGCCATCACCTAAAGTTAAAGAGGCCATTCAAGCACAGTTAGATGAATTATACTATTATCCGGAAACAGGCTCGCCTGCGTTGCGAAAAGCGATTAGCGAGCATTTAAATGTAGATGCTTCAAGAATTCTATTTGGCGCTGGGCTA
This sequence comes from Staphylococcus petrasii, assembly GCF_002902565.1. GTDB lineage: Bacteria > Bacillota > Bacilli > Staphylococcales > Staphylococcaceae > Staphylococcus > Staphylococcus petrasii. Next base: position 29,530 of record NZ_PPRC01000060.1, read on the forward strand.
GATGAAGTGATATTAATGATTTCACGTGCAGTGCTATCGCCAGGAGATAAAATTGTGACGAGTGAAGCGACATTTGGACAATACTACCACAATGCGATTGTCGAATCGGCTGAAGTCGTGCAAGTGCCGTTAAAGAATGGTGGCTTTGATTTAGAAGGAATTCTTAAAGAAGTCGATGATGACACGGCGTTAGTGTGGGTATGTAACCCTAATAATCCTACGGGTACATATTTCAATCATGAGGAGTTAGAACATTTCTTAGAACGTGTGCCTAGTCATGTGCCTGTACTGATTGATGAAGCTTATTTTGAGTTTGTGACGGCAGAAGATTATCCTGACACATTGAAGTTACAAGAACGTTTTGATAATGCATTTTTACTTAGAACATTTTCAAAGGCTTATGGATTAGCAGGCTTACGTGTGGGATATGTAGTTGCGACTAATGAAGCTATTGAAAAATGGAACATCATCCGTCCACCATTTAATGTGACACGTCTTTCAGAATATGCAGCGATTGCAGCATTAGAGGATCAAGCGTATTTGAAAGAAGTGACAGCTAAAAACGCAGTAGAACGTCAAAAATTCTATGATATTCCACAAAGTGAACATTTCTTACCAAGTCAAACTAACTTTGTCTTTGTTAAAACGGATAAACCTCAGGAGTTATATGAAGAGTTATTACAGGTCGGATGTATTACGCGTCCGTTCCCAACTGGCGTACGTATTACAATAGGTTTCCCTGAACAAAACGATAAAATGATTGAAGTATTGAAACACTTTGAGTATTAAAAGATTTTGCTCATCATGTGTAGAGTTCAATATCTCGGAAGTGCTCAAATTGTGAATTCTGTTCTGTCCTTAAGTTTTTTGCTATACTTTAACGGTATATAGGTAATGAATAAGGGAGAGATTACATGTCTAGGAAATCTATAGCAATTGATATGGATGAGGTATTGGCGGATACATTAGGCGCGATTATTGAAGCGGTTAATGTTGAAACAGAGTTAGGCATTACTGTGGAATCGTTAAATGGTCAGAAATTGAAACATGTTATTCCTGAACATGATGGTTTAGTACGTGATATTTTACGTGCGCCAGGTTTCTTTAGAAATTTACAAGTGATGCCACATGCGCAAGAAGTCGTTGAGAAATTGACGGAGAAGTATGATGTTTATATTGCAACTGCTGCAATGGATGTGCCAACTTCATTCCATGATAAATATGAGTGGTTACTTGAATTCTTCCCATTCTTAGATCCACAACAGTTTGTATTCTGTGGCCGTAAGAATGTAGTGAAGACAGATTATTTAATAGATGATAACCCTCGACAACTACAAATATTCGAAGGGGAACCTATTATCTTTACTGCTTCTCATAATGTTAATGAAGACCGTTTTAAACGTGTAAATGGTTGGAAAGATGTTGAAGCAATGTTCCTAGGAGAAGAATAAAAAATAGCGATTAAGATAAGAAACAATGCGTAACATTACATTGTCATTTATCTTAATCGCTTTTTCATTTTTAAATCATTTATTTATTTTCTTCTTCAGAGAAAGTAAGAATTTGAAGTGCTTGAGGCAATACATCAATTTCAATAGGTGTTTCTAAGTTAATTTCTCCATCGATATCGACTTTCATCGCAGGCTCCGTTGATAAAGTGATACGAGAGCCAGGGATATGGTCGATACCTTGCGTTATTTCATTCCAATTCATACTATCTCTTTTCTTAAAGACATCATTTAGAATACTAAAGCTTTGTTTATCGAAAATGAAGCTATTTACTTTCCCGTCTTGAGGAGAAAGGTCAGTAAGTGGAATACGTCCACCTCCAATATTAGGTCCATTGGCAATAACAAGCATAGAAGTGTTGCCAGTATGTTCTTCTCCATCCACTGTTAACTTAAAGTCAAAGTGTTCAGGGTCCATTAATGTTTTAACCGTTGAACCAATATAGCTTAATTTACCAAAGATATCTTTACGACCTTCTTGAACATTTTCGGCATTTTGCACGATTAAGCCTAATCCGACAAAGTTCAATACATAAGTGCCATTCACTTTCATGACATCATATGTTTCAAGATGAGCATCAACTAATTGTTCACTCGCTTTTTCATGGTCACCGTCTAGATTTAATGTTTTAGTGAAATCATTAAATGTGCCGCCAGGGATAACACCAATTGGAATATTAAGGTCGTTAGCCATCACACCATTGACCAGTTCATTTACCGTACCATCTCCACCTAATATAAATACGATATCAACATCATCGCTGTAAGCGTGTGTTTTAATCTGTTCGCAATATTTAATGATATCGCCTTCGTTCTCACTTAATTGGATAGATAAGTGTTTACATATTTTAGTTAGAGATTTAGTTACTGCACCTAAACCTTCGTAAATGTCTTTTAGGCCACTATGTTCATGGTAGAATAGTACGCCATGATTAAATTTTTGAGTCATATGAATGCCTACTTTCGTTTTAAAACTTCAATTATATACTAATACCCTTATTATATATATGATAATTACATCTTTTGAAAATGAAGAAAAGTAATTTACATAAAAGGAGCCTGTTACATTAAAAAATGTCCCAGGCTCACGAATAAGTAATTTACTGTTCAATTTAATACATTTAATTAATGAATACCTTTCATCGCTTTAGAAATCTTAGGCGTGAAGGCTAAAATAATAATTGTAATCACGATAGCTACGGCACCTAAGAAAATAAAGTAGTTTGTTTGACCTAAAGGTTTAATTAATTTAACTAATGTACCGTTAAGTGCTTGTGCTGATGCATTTGTTAATAACCAAATACTCATCATTTGAGCGTTGAACGCTTTAGGTGCTAATTTAACGGCTGCACTATTACCAGTAGGTGATAAGCATAATTCGCCGACTACACATACAACATATGAAAGAATAACCCAGTTTACTGAGAAGTGTGTATTGCCATAGCTCATACCAATAACTCCCATTAAGATGTATGAAGCACCGGCTAATAATGTACCAATACCAAATTTAACTGGTAGACTTGGTTGTCTTTTACCCATTTTCAACCAAATTGTTGAAACGACTGGTGCAAATAATAAGATGAAGAGTGGGTTAATTGATTGGAACCAAGCTTCACCAAATTGTGTCTTCCATCCAAATAAGTTCATTTGCATATCAGAACGTTCTAAACCATATATATTTAACACGTTAGATCCTTGTTCTTGGATTGCCCAGAATAACATACCTAAGATAAATAATGGAATGAACGCTTTAACACGAGAACGTTCTACATCTGTAACGTCTTTACTGCGAATCATTGTTGTGAAGTAGATGATTGGTAATGCGATACCAAGTACAAGTACTGTATTACTGATTAAATCGAATGTTAATGTTTGAGTAAAGTATGTAACTACCAATACGATGACGATGATTGCTACAACGATACCAACGATTAAACCATATTTTCTTTTTTCTTCAGCTGATAGTGGGTTAGTTGGTTTCATACCCACTGTGCCTAAATTTTTTCTATTGAAAAGCATGTACCATACTAAACCTAATGCCATACCAATAGCTGCAATTAAGAATCCAGCATGGAAGTTTTTAATATCAATAAAATGTTGAAGTACGATAGGTGAAATTAATGCACCTAAGTTAACTGACATATAGAAGATTACAAAACCTGCATCCATACGTGTGTCGTTCTCAGGGTATAAACGACCAACAATATTTGAAATATTTGGTTTCATTAAACCTGAACCAATAATGATAAAGAACATTGAAGAGAATAAGCCAAACATTGCGAATGGTAAGCTTAAACAAATGTGTCCAATGATAATTAACACGGCGCCAATCAATGTTGCACCACGTGTTCCTGTAAGTCTATCAGCAATCCATGCTCCTGGAATAGATGACATATAAATAAGTGCGCCGTAAACAGACATAATAGACATGGCAGTCGTTTGATCAATGCCTAACCCGCCATCTTTAAGTGCGAAATACATGTAGAAAATGAGCATTGCGCGCATGCCATAGTAACTAAATCTTTCCCAAAATTCTACAAAGAAAAGTACGCCTAAACCTCTAGGATGACCGAAGAATCCTTTCTGAGGTATTGTTTGAACAGTTTGTTCATGGGAATTGTTTGTTGCCATAAGTATCCCAATCCTTTCTTTCCCTTAATGACTAAAACATTTCTAATAATACTTATAGTATAAGAAAAGGGATTTCTTAAAAATTAAAATTTTTAGAATTTTCAGTCAATTAGTTGATACTAAATAAAATATTAAGAATAAGTTTTCTCAATGTGAATAGTCTTACTCTTATAGAATTTTAAATGATATTAATAAAATACGCTTTAATTCTTTAATAGGCAATAGTAAATTTAAGAAAAATGTTGCGAAAATAAAAAAATTCCACTAAATTTTCGAACAATTTAGTGGAAAAGATACAATTTTTAACGATTATCTACTTTTTCAGGATACATATCGTGATTCATTAAACGATGCTCTGCCATTTTTTCATATTTTGAATTAGGGCGACCATAGTTTGTATATGGATCGATTGAAATACCACCACGTGGTGTGAATTTGCCCCATACTTCAATATAATGTGGGTCCATTAAGTCGATTAAATCATTCATAATAATATTCATACAATCTTCGTGGAAATCTCCGTGATTTCTGAAACTAAATAAATATAATTTTAATGATTTAGATTCTACCATTTTTACATTTGGAATATATGAGATGTAAATTGTAGCAAAATCTGGTTGTCCAGTAATAGGACATAATGACGTGAATTCTGGACAATTGAATTTTACGAAATAATCGCGTCCTTGATGTTTGTTATCAAATGTTTCAAGCACTTCTGGTGTATAGTCAAATTCATATTTATTATTTTGATTACCTAATAATGTAATGTCTTGTAACTCGTCTTTTTGACGTCCTTTAGTCAACTGACTCACTCCTTAGTATTAGTTTGTTGCTCTGGTAAAACCTTTTGGCGTCGTGCCTTTTCAAACATATAGTAGCTAGCACCGATAATAATGACATATCCAATAACAGCGTAAAAGTCTGGTGTTTCTCCAAAAAGAATAAAACCGAATATTGCTGTAAAGATAATAGAAGCATAAGTGAAAATTGAAATATCCTTTGCAGGAGCGAAACTATACGCTAATGTAATTCCGATTTGACCAACTGCTGCAGAAAGGCCAGCACCTAAAAGGTAAACCATTTGTAGATTTGTCATAGGTTCGAATGTTGCAATTGAAAATGGAATTAATACAACTACTGAAAATAGTGAAAAATAAAATACGATAGTATATGGTGCTTCTCTCGTACTCAATGCACGAACACAAGTGTATGCAGATGCTGCGAAAATACCTGAAAACAGTCCAGCTAATGATGTAAGCATTGTAGATGAAAATTCTGGTTTGACTATAAATAACATACCAAAAATAGCTACAATCATTGCGATGATTTGATATTTACGAACCTTTTCATTTAGAAAAATTAAACTTAATAATATTGTCCAAAAGGGGTTCAATTTCATCAACGTATCAGCATCACTTAACACCATGTGATCAATAGCAAAGATATTTAATAAAACGCCAATCAGTCCTAAAGTAGAACGTAACATCAAGAGAGGTTGACTACTTAACTTACCGAACATTGGCTGTTTATATTTAAAGATAAAAAATAATGGAATAAACATTGCTACAAAATTTCTAGCTAAAGATTTTTGGAAAACAGGTAAGTCTCCTGCCAGTCTAAAAAATACTGACATGAAACTAAAACCGACTGCAGAAATTAAAATAGCAATAATTCCTTTAACTTTCGGATTCAAGGTTTATCGCCTCATTTATTAAAAAATTAACGTATATATAGTAGCATAATTCATTTAGAATTGCATAAGCACTTGCAAACGATACAAGCGCATAATATAATAAAACGCGAACGTACGTTCTTAACCGTAGAAATAAGATATCATTCTGCACTAAATTTATATGTTTCATTCGTGTTTTTATCAATAATGGTTGAGAATTTGTGTTGTATTGCACAAAATTTGTTGTATACATAAAAGATTTGCTCTCAAGAACATTGATAATTCAATGTTTAATGTTATCGATAAAAAAGCAAGTGAAACCCCTCAGAAAATGAAAATAAAAAATTTTACTGAATTTAAGTTTGGTGTAATGCACTTTTAAACGTTTTCCCGAACTTTTGTCACTAAATCTTGTCTTTTAATTGGTAATGCAATTCGGTATAATGAAACACAGAATATAGTATTGATTTTAAAAATCAAACACAACATGTTGTGTTTGGAGGAAATAAAAGCAATATGTGAATTATTCATTTTAATAGAAATATCACACTGATTTATGTGCTTTTTCTTGAAAAATCATACTATTAATACGTACGAGCGAAATAAAATCATTATAAAGATGATTGAGTTTAAACACAATATGTAGTGATTAAACAATGAAAGTCAGATTTGGCTACTAAATCATTAACTTAAAGTAAAAGTTGAACTCGTAAAATATTTTTTATTGTTGTTTAAGATAAGTTTTCTTATACATTCAAGAAATTTTGAGCTTATCGACTTAGTGAGATAGAATGGAAAGACTGAAAGAATTTATCTACAGTCTGAAGTTTTCTTATATATTTAAGAGAACTTCTTTTTAATTCATTATATAGATTGACGAAAGAGGGCGTTCCAATGAAAGTAGTTTATTTCTCCTTTTCTGGAAATGTACGACGATTTATTAAACGTAGTGAACTCACAGATGTAATGGAAATAACTAAAGAGAATTGTAAGGACAGTATTGAAGAGCCTTACATTTTAGTTACCGGAACAATTGGATTTGGGGAAGTACCTCAAGAAGTACAGTCATTTTTAGAAGTAAATCATCACTATTTACGTGCCGTTGCAGCCAGTGGTAATCGTAATTGGGGACAGAACTTCGCCAAAGCAGGACACACGATTTCAGAATCGTACGAAGTACCTCTGATAATGAAATTTGAAGTACAAGGCACGAACAAAGATGTTATTGAATTTAAAGATAAGGTGGGGCATTTCAATGAAAATTATGGACGAGAAAAAGTACAATCATATTGAGCTAAATAATGAAGTAACAAAACGTAAAGATAATGGTTTCTTTGATTTAGAAAAAGATCAAGAAGCATTAAAAGTATATTTAGAAGAAATTCACGATAAAACAATATACTTCGATAGTGAGATTGAGCGCTTGCATTATTTAGTAGACAATAATTTTTATTTTAATGTCTTTAAACAATATAGCGAAGAAGATTTAGTAGAAATCACAGAATTTGCTAAGTCAATTAATTTCGAGTTTGCTAGTTATATGTCAGCAAGCAAATTCTATAAAGACTATGCGCTTAAAACAAATGATAAATCTCAATTCTTAGAAGATTATAATCAACATGTTGCTATTGTTGCTTTATATTTAGCTGCAGGTAACAAACAACAAGCCAAACAATTCATTTTAGCGATGATCGAACAGCGTTATCAACCTGCTACACCTACTTTCTTAAATGCAGGTCGTGCTCGTCGTGGTGAATTAGTTTCATGTTTCTTATTAGAAGTCGATGATAGTTTAAACTCAATTAACTTCATTGATTCAACTGCTAAACAATTAAGTAAAATTGGTGGCGGTGTAGCAATTAACTTATCTAAATTACGTGCACGCGGCGAAGCGATTAAAGGTATTAAAGGTGTCGCTAAAGGCGTATTACCAGTTGCTAAAGCTTTAGAAGGTGGCTTTAGCTATGCTGACCAATTAGGTCAACGTCCTGGTGCAGGCGCAGTTTACTTAAACATCTTCCATTACGACGTGGAAGAATTCTTAGATACTAAAAAAGTAAATGCGGATGAAGATTTACGTTTATCTACAATTTCTACTGGATTAATTGTGCCATCTAAATTCTTTGATCTTGCTAAAGAAGGTAAAGACTTCTATATGTTCGCACCACATACTGTAAAACAAGAATACGGTGTGACACTTGACGATATTGATTTAGAAAAATATTACGATGAAATGGTAGCTAATCCTAATATCGTTAAAAAGAAAAAAGATGCACGTGAAATGTTAAATATGATTGCTCAAACGCAATTACAATCAGGTTACCCTTATTTAATGTTTAAAGACAATGCTAATAAAGTGCATGCTAACTCAAACATTGGTCAAATTAAAATGAGTAATTTATGTACAGAAATCTTCCAATTACAAGAAACTTCAGTAATCAATGATTATGGTATTGAAGATGAAATCAAACGTGATATTTCTTGTAACTTAGGTTCATTAAATATAGTGAATGTAATGGAAACTGGTAAATTTAGAGATTCTGTACACACTGGTATGGATGCATTAACAGTAGTTAGTGATGAAGCAAATATTCAAAACGCGCCAGGCGTAAGAAAAGCCAACAGTGAATTACATTCAGTTGGTTTAGGTGTTATGAATTTACATGGTTATTTAGCTAAAAATAAAATTGGTTATGAATCTGAAGAAGCAAAAGATTTCGCCAACGTCTTCTTTATGATGATGAATTATTATTCTATTGAACGTTCAATGGAAATTGCTAAAGAACGTGGAGAATCATATCAAGATTTCGATAAATCAGATTATGCAAGTGGTAAATACTTTGATTTCTATACTAAAGAAGACATCACACCTAAATTTGAGAAAGTAAAACGTTTATTTGAAGGTTTAGAAATTCCTACTGCATCAGACTGGGAAGCATTAAAAGAACAAGTACAACAATACGGTTTATATCATGCATATAGACTTGCTATTGCACCAACACAAAGTATTTCATATGTTCAAAATGCTACAAGTTCAGTAATGCCAATCGTAGACCAAATTGAACGTCGTACTTATGGTAACGCTGAAACGTTCTATCCAATGCCATTCTTATCACCAGAAACAATGTGGTACTACAAATCAGCATTTAATACTGACCAAATGAAATTAATCGATTTAATCGCGACGATTCAAACACACGTAGACCAAGGAATTTCAACTATCTTATATGTTAATTCTGAAATTTCAACTCGTGAATTATCTAGATTATATGTTTACGCACATCATAAAGGGCTTAAATCTCTATACTACACTCGTAATAAATTATTAAGTGTAGAAGAATGTACAAGTTGTGCTATTTAATCAACAGATTAATAACTAGATACCGATAATATAGATAAAGAGGAGAAGGTATAAGTAGCTCATTTTCTAGAAAATTTGTACCTTTTCCTCTTAAAAATGTAATTTAGCTATGTGATATAAAAGAGGAGGATTTATTAAATGAAGGCCGTCAATTGGAATACTCAAGAAGATATGACAAACATGTTTTGGCGTCAAAATATCTCACAAATGTGGGTGGAAACTGAATTTAAAGTATCAAAGGATATTGCAAGTTGGAAGACATTAACAGAAGATGAGAAAAATACATTTAAACGTGCATTAGCAGGATTAACAGGCTTAGATACACACCAAGCAGATGATGGTATGCCATTAATCATGTTACACACAACAGACTTACGTAAAAAAGCTGTATATTCATTCATGGCAATGATGGAACAAATTCACGCTAAAAGTTATTCACATATCTTTACAACATTACTTCCATCAAGCGAAACAAACTATTTATTAGATACTTGGGTAATTGAAGAGCCTCATTTAAAATATAAATCTGACAAAATTATCGAGAATTATCATAAATTATGGGGTAAAGAAGCCTCTATTTATGATCAATATATTGCAAGGGTTTCAAGTGTGTTCTTAGAAACATTCTTATTCTACTCTGGTTTCTATTATCCTTTATATCTTGCTGGACAAGGTAAAATGACTACTTCTGGTGAGATTATCAGAAAGATTTTATTAGATGAATCTATTCACGGTGTTTTCACTGGATTAGATGCTCAAAGTTTACGTAATGAACTTTCTGAGAATGAAAAACAAAAAGCCGATAAAGAAATGTATAAACTGTTAGAGGAGTTATACAATAATGAAGTATCTTATACACACATGCTATATGATGATATCGGTTTAAGTGAAGATGTGCTTAACTATGTTCAATATAATGGTAATAAAGCTTTATCTAATCTTGGCTTTGATCCTTATTTTGAAGAAAAAGAATTTAACCCAATTATTGAAAATGCCTTAGATACATCTACTAAAAACCATGACTTCTTCTCAGTTAAAGGTGATGGCTACACATTAGCGTTAAATGTAGAAGCGTTACAAGATGAAGATTTTATTTTTGATAATTAATAAGAATAATATGAAGCGATTTCGATTTTAATATATCGAAATCGCTTTTTTTGTGCACGAAATTTTTTAAATGAAAGAAAATATTAGTGACCGAATTCAATATAATGTATAAATTTTCCTCTAGCTAAAAGTAAAAATTAAAAAAGCTATTGAAATTAATTCTCCCAATCTTTAATATTGATAGTAATGATAATCATTATCAGTAAATGATTATAAAAGATTTTCATACATATTTAGCAAGGAGAATAGCTAATGAAATTTTTATTTAAGGGATATGTTTTACTTATTTTATTAGTGGTTTTAACTATTGTCTCCTTATTTGTAGGAGTGAGTCAGCTCTCTCTTTCAGATATTTTCCACTTAAATGACGAACAAAGGAATATCTTGGTTTCAAGTCGAATTCCTCGTACAGTTAGTATCCTCCTTTCAGGAAGCTCACTTGCTTTAGCAGGTTTAATTATGCAACAGATGATGCAAAACAAATTTGTAAGTCCTACCACAGCCGGAACGATGGAATGGGCGAAATTAGGTATTTTAATTTCACTCATCTTTTTCCCAAATGGAAACATTTTAATTAAATTGTTATTTGCAGTTGCTTTAAGTTTAATTGAAACATTTTTATTTGTTCGATTAATTAATTTTATTCGTGTTAAAGAAGTCATTTTTGTTCCTCTTTTAGGTATCATGGTTGGCGGCATTGTATCAAGTTTTACTACATTTATAGCTTTGAGAACCAATGCATTACAAAGTATCGGAAACTGGCTAACTGGTAACTTTGCGATTATAACAAGTGGTCGTTATGAGGTTCTATATTTAACAGTGCCTTTACTTATTTTAGCTTTTATTTTCGCAAATCATTTTACTATTGCGGGGATGGGGAAAGACTTTAGCCATAACTTAGGTGTAAGTTATGAAAAAATCATTAATATCGCTTTATTTATTACTGCAACGTTAACAGCTTTAGTTGTTGTAACAGTAGGGACTTTACCATTTTTAGGATTGATTGTACCAAACATTATCTCTATTTATAGAGGTGATCATTTGAAAAACTCATTGCCACATACGCTTATGTTAGGTGCGATTTTTGTATTAATAGCTGATATTATTGGAAGATTAATTGTTTATCCTTATGAAATTAATATCGGTTTAACGATAGGTGTATTTGGCACAATTATTTTCCTAATTTTACTTATGAAAGGTAGGAAAAATTATGCAAATTAGTTCTAACAAAAAAATAGTCATATTAACTGTTATAGCAATTTGTATGGCAATTTTTTACTTATTAGTAGGTTTAGATTTTGATATATTTGAATATCAGTTCCAAAGTCGTTTGAGAAAATTTATCTTAATCTTGTTAGTCGGTGGGGCTATAGGTACATCAGTGGTCATTTTCCAAGCGATTACTACTAACAGATTGTTGACACCTTCTATTATGGGGCTTGATTCAGTCTATTTATTCGTTAAAGTACTACCCGTCGTTTTATTCAGTGAACAAGCTACTATTGTTACTAATGTTTATTTGAACTTTTTAATTACCTTGATTGCGATGGTTTTATTTTCATTAATACTATTTCAAGGGATATTTAAGCTCGGTAACTTTTCAGTTTATTTCATTTTATTAGTAGGTGTTATATTAGGAACATTTTTCCGAAGTATTACGAGTTTCCTTCAGCTTATAATGAATCCAGACTCTTTCCTAGCAGTTCAAAGTGCGATGTTTGCTAGTTTTGATGCAGCGAATTCTAACTTAGTTATAGTTTCAGGGATCTTACTCGTTGTTTTAATTATTATTACTATTATACTTCGCCCATATTTAGACGTACTTTTATTAGGAAAAGCGCAAGCCATTAATTTAGGGGTTTCTTATGAGAAGATGACACGTACCTTACTCATTATGGTGGCCTTACTCGTATCTATATCTACTGCATTAATAGGTCCTATAACATTCCTTGGGTTATTAACAGTTAATTTGGCGCATGAATATATGAAAACATATGAACATAAATATATTTTGCCAGCGACGATTTTATTTAGTTGGATTAGTTTATTCATGGCGCAATGGGTAGTTGAAAATCTTTTCGAAGCTACAACAGAATTCAGTTTAATTGTGGACTTAGTAGGTGGTAGTTACTTCATTTACTTACTGGTTAAAAGGAGAAGTGCAAATTGATTCAAATTCAAAATCTAGACAAATCAATACTAAACAAACCTATTTTAAAAGATATTAACGTTGATATTAAAAAAGGAAGACTTACTTCTTTAATTGGTCCTAATGGTGCTGGAAAAAGTACGTTATTATCTGTCGTAAGTCGCTTATTTGAGTATGAAAAAGGGACTATTACAATTGAAGGTAAGTCCGTCTTAGATTATAAAAGTGATGATTTAGCTAAAAAGTTGAGTATTTTAAAACAAACGAATCATACTGAAATGAATATTACGGTTGAGCAATTAGTTAATTTCGGTCGTTTTCCATATTCAAAAGGTCGAATGAAAAAAGAAGACTATGAAAAAGTTGAATATGCTTTAGATCTATTACAACTTAAAGAAATTAGAGATAGAAATATCAAGACCTTATCAGGTGGACAACGTCAACGTGCTTATATCGCTATGACGATTGCTCAAGATACGGATTATATCTTGCTTGATGAACCGTTAAATAATTTAGATATGAAACATTCAGTTCAAATCATGCAGACACTTCGCTCATTATGTCGCGAATTAGATAAGACCATTATAGTTGTCTTACATGATATTAACTTTGCTTCATGTTACTCAGATGACATAATCGCGCTTAAACATGGGGAAATTGTTAAAGCAGATGTTAAAGATAATGTGATACAATCTGATATTTTAAAAGAATTATATGAAATGGATGTACATATAGAGGAAATACGAGGACAACGTATTTGTCTTTATTATGATGAAGTCACATTCGACTCAATTTAATAAGTAGAATTTAACCTCAATCTTTAAAGGGGTGATGCGATCGAAGACGTAAATTAGAGAGAAGTCTAGATGTAACTCAGCACAAAGGTTAAATTTTACTAAGGAGTCGTATAAATGAAAAAAACTGTCTTATTTTTATTATTATCATTAGTTTTAGTTTTATCTGCTTGTAGTAATGGATCAAAAAATAGTGATTCCAATTCTAAAAGCGAGAGTAATGACTCAAAAGAAACAGTAACAATTAAAAATAATTTTGAAGCAAGTGGTAAGGAAGAAGACGGCAGTGATGCGAAAAAGATATCTAACACTGTTAAAGTTCCTAAAAACCCTAAAAACGCTGTCGTATTAGATTATGGCGCGCTAGATGTATTAAAAGAAATGGGTGTAGCTGATAAAGTAAAAGGCTTACCTAAAGGTGAAAATAATCAATCGTTACCTAAGTTTTTAGATGAATTTAAAGATGATAAATATCTAAATACTGGTAATTTAAAAGAAGTTAATTTTGATAAAATTGCAGAGGCAAAACCTGAAGTTATCTTTATTTCAGGAAGAACAGCTAATCAAAAAAATCTAGATGAATTTAAAAAGGCTGCGCCAAAAGCTAAAATTGTCTATGTAGGGACAGAAGACAAGAATTTAGTTAATGATATGAAGAAAAATACAGAGAACTTAGGAAAAATCTACGATAAAGAAGATAAAGCAAAAGAAATTAATGAAGATTTAGATGAGAAAATCTCTGAAATGAAAGACAAAACTAAAGATTTTGATAAAAAAGTAATGTATTTATTAGTAAATGAAGGTGAATTATCTACTTACGGTCCAAATGGACGTTTTGGTGAGTTGGTATTTAATACACTAGGATTTAAACCAGCTGATAAAAATGTAAGCAATAGTTCTCATGGTCAAAATGTTAACAATGAATACATCACTAAACAAAATCCAGATGTTATTTTAGCGATGGACCGTGGTTCAGTTGTAGGCGGTAAATCTACAGCTAAACAAGTCTTAGGAAATAACGTTATTAAAAATGTTAATGCAATTAAAGATAACGAAGTATATGAATTAGATCCAAAATTATGGTACTTCGCTTCAGGTTCTTCAACAACTACAGTAAAACAAATTGATGAATTAAATAAAATCATCGATAAAGTTAATAAAAAATAATTTTTCATAAAGACTCAATAACGCTAACAGATTAGCGATATTGGGTCTTTATGTTTTGGAAAATTAAATAGAAAATTGTATTGCTAAATACTTTATAATAAAGTAATATAAATTTAATGATATTGATAATCATTATCATTAATATACATCGAAGGAGTTTGGCATCTATGAAGAAATCCATTTTATTT
>NZ_PPRC01000061.1 GCF_002902565.1 Staphylococcus petrasii
CCTCCAATTTATTAATTAAATATCCATATTTATTTAACCATTAATACAGTTATAATTCAAGAATATGACAGTTTATTTTTTAGGATGATTTTCTTCCATCCATTGATTCAATTCGCTAATGAATCCTTGGAATTGATTTGGATTTTTGAAATCAGGAATGTTTGCAAGTAAGACTTCTACTGGCTTAGTCTCATTTGCTTTTTTCTTTTGTAAAATTAAGATAGATTTACGCGCTTTCTCGTTTTTAAATAATGTCTTAGGTAAATTAAGAAATGCTTGCATTTCTGTTTCTGTAGCAATGAAATTTTCTAACTGTTTTACATTCTCATCTTCAAAAATATTGCTAGGCACAACTAAAAAGGCATATCCAGTCGCTTTTAAAGCTGTAATCGCTTGCTCAATTAATAAGTAATGAGAATAACTATGCCCTTCTTTAAAGCCTAATTTCATTTCTTTACTACGTTCATCTACTGGATAATAACCGATTGGGAAGTCTCCAATAACGACATCCGCTTCCTCTAATGGTAATGGCATAATCGCATCTTGAGGATAAACATCAAATGGTATTTCTAAGAAGTTAGCTAAATGCACACTTACTCTAGATAAGACTGGGTCCACTTCGATTAAATGATGCATGACTGTAGTCTCTTTTAATACTTCATTAACTGAAGCACTTAAATGCCCTGCCCCGCTTGCAATATCAACTACATGTAATTCATCACTATCTTTTGTAAATTTTTGAACTAAGAAACCTAATATTAAACCGATTGAATCAGGTGTAATTTGGTGATTCGCTTGAATCGTTTCTTCTTGTAATAAACTTAAATAAGCAAATTGAAAGGCTTTACGTCTATCTTGTAACGTTGCTTGTTCAAGTAACTCTCTTTTATTTTGATAAACATCTTCCATAGCTAAACCTAAGTTCTCAATAAAACTTTGGCCATTCTCTTCGTTTAAAGCTTTAGCCTTCTCATCAAGCGTACGGAATAACGTTTCCATAATTGTTTGTTCTTCAGTCATATAAACTTCCTTTCCAACAAAAAAGCGTCCATACTTTTTATTTCTTTAAAATGTAACATCTGTTTCTACATTCTTGTTTTTGAAATAAATATGGACACCTGTGTTTATGTCTTTTCAATCATTTATTTATAAAATCATTAAATATTACGGTAAGCTTCTAAAGCCGCTTCGAAGTTCGGATAATCTGTACCTTCACTTACTAATTCTTTATAAACAACTTTATTATCTTTATCTAGAACAAATACTGAACGTGCTAATAATCTTAATTCTTCCATTACTACACCATAATTTTTACCGAAAGATAAATCTTTATGGTCGCTTAGTGTAATAACATTATCTAAGCCATTAGACGCACACCATCTTTTTTGAGCAAATGGTAAGTCAGCTGAAATTGTTAATACAACGCCATCTTCTTGAGATGCTTCTTCATTAAATTTACGTGTTTGTTGATCACACACACCTGTATCAATTGAAGGTACTACACTGATTAATTTCTTTTGTCCTTAAATTGACTTAAATCTACTTCATTTAAGTTATTATCTAATACTTTAAAGTCTGGAGCTTGTTGTCCTTCTGAAACTTCTGTTCCTAATAAATGAATAGGATTATTTTTAAAAGTAATTTGTGTCATGTTGTTACGACCTCCAAAGTTGGTTAATAAATTCTATCTATAATAATACGATAGTAGTAAATCTTAAATCAATTAATTGATACTGTTCTATATGAATGCAGTATAATTATTTTCCTAATAATTGAACAATATAGTCGTAAGTATTTTTCAAAATTAATAAGGCAGTGACTATTATAAATAATAGTTTAACATAGCCTACACCTTTACTTATAGCTAATTGAGCGCCTATGTATGAACCAATAATCATACTTACTCCCATGATTAAACCATAAACAAAATTAACTTGGCCTAAAATTATGAAAAGAACTAATGCCCCTATATTAGAGGCAAAGTTAAGTACTTTAGCATTTCCAGCTGCACTTAAAAAGTCAAAGCCAAACATTAATAATACAAACAGCATGAAAGAGCCTGTCCCACCACCTAAAAAACCATCGTAAAATCCTATTAATAATAGCAATCCAACAAAAATAATAGCTTTACCAAAGGTTAATTTAGAATAGGTGCGCACATCTCCCCAATCTTTCTTGAATATCGTATAAATTAATACGAGTGTTAATATGACAATAACAAGTGGCTTGAGCACTTGAGCAGGTAAAAATGTTGCTAGACTGGCACCACCCGCTGAAAACACAAATATAAATGGAAAAAGTTTTAGTACGATTGACAAATCAACTTTTCCCGAACGAATAAATTTAATTGCGCTGGTTAACGAACCAAATGAACTTGCTAACTTATTCGTTCCTAACGCTATGGATGGTGGCATACCTATAGCCAGCAATGCAGGAATAGATATTAAGCCACCGCCCCCTACTACAGCATCAATAAATGCCGCTAAGAAACCAAAAGCAATAATGATAATAATGATATTCAAACTGATATCCATGATGCCATCCCCTAAAATTAGTTTTTATTTAAACTAATTTTAGAATAATTCATCTATTAATGCATCAGTATCTTTATCTTTTTCACTCTTATAATCTTTATTAATTGTAATTGTTTCAACATTATCCGCAGCACGTTGCACCATTTCATCAAAATCATAAACACTTTCATATTTAACTACTTTGTCTAGATCTGGTTCTGTCACTGGGTTTTTTGGGGTAAAGATTGTACAACAATCTTCATAAGGTTCAATTGAAACATCGAAAGTTCCTATTTCACGTGCTTTTTTAACGATATCTTCTTTATCAAGAGAAACGAGCGGACGTAAAATTGGCGTAGAAGTGACGTTATTGATTGCGTACATACTTTTTAACGTTTGACTCGCAACTTGTCCTAAGTTTTCCCCATTTACAATCGCGTGTCCGCCGATACGTTCCAATACAATATCAGCCACTCTAAGCATCATGCGTCGTGTTGATGTCATCGTATATCTTGGATGTACGACTTTATTAATTTGTTTTTGGAGTTCCGTAAACGGTACAATGTGTAACTTAATTGGACCTACACGTTCAGATAAAATACGTGTTAATTCAATAACTTTTTCTTTGGCTTTTTCACTAGTGAATGGCGGACTGTGGAAATGAATAGCCTCAATTTTAACGCCACGTTTCATAATTTCCATACCTGCTACAGGAGAATCAATACCGCCTGAAAGCATTAATAATGTTTTTCCGCCACTGCCAACTGGTAAGCCACCAGCGCCTTCATATACTTCTGTATAAATGTAAACACCGTCCATACGCACTTCTACTCTAACGTTATGGTCTGGTTGTTTAACATCTACAGTAATATCTTCTGTGGCTTGTAAAATCACGCCACCTAATTCTCTTTGTAATTCATAGGTATCTAGTGGGAACGATTTATCTACACGTTTAACATCAATTTTAAACGTATCTCCACTATTGAAATTTTGTGCAAGTTCTCTACATAAATTTTTAATGTCATCTAACTCTTGAGTTGTTTTATGAACTGGACTTACAGATTTAATTCCGAAAATTTTAGTTACTCGAGAAATGACTTCTTGAACATCTGCTTCTTCCGTTAACGAGATATACATTCTGTCACGTTTTCCATGTACGTGCGTACCTTCAAGTGATTGTAATGAACGAATCACATTGTCTTTTAACGCATTGACGAATTTTTTACGATTACTTCCCTTTAATGTTAATTCGCCATATCTTACTAATAAATGATCGAATTTCATTTATTTAAGCAACTCCTTTACTTCAGTATATATTGTTTCAAACTTCTCTTTAAATTGATTAATATCTTCTTGTGTCGTTGTATCACCGAGGGATAATCGTATGCTGCCTTCTATTTTGTCCTCATTAATATTCATAGCTAATAAAACTTCATTTAATTTACCGCGTTTTGATGAACAAGCACTTGTCGTCGAAACCATGATATCTAATTTTGAAAACGCATTGACAAGAACTTCTCCTTTTACGCCTGGAAAAGCAATATTTAAAATTTGCGGTGCTCCGTTTTCAGGAGAATTAATATAAACACCTTTATAATCTTTAAAAAATGATCGTAAGTCTTCATTAAATGATGCTAACTTGGTGTGGCGTTCATCTAAATTGCTTACAGCTAAATCAATCGCTTTTACTAATGAAACATCCATAGCAAGATTGACTGTTCCACTGCGCACGCCATATTCTTGGCCTCCACCATGAACGATTGGCTCAAGTTTTTCTTTATTATCAATTAATAATAAACCTTGTCCTTTAAGACCATTAAATTTATGACCGCTGAAACTTACACTGTTCACACCTGTTAATGTCATTGGGACTTTGCCTAAAGCTTGAACGGCATCTACATGTAAATGTGCTTTCGGATATTGTTTTAATAATTCTACAATTTGGTCAATAGGTTGAATTTGGCCCATAATATTATTCACGTACATACAAGTGACTAGTCCTACTTTGTCGTTCATTAAAGAAGCTAAATGATCCATATCAATTTGACCATTTTCTTTAACATTTACGTATTTTAAAACGAAGCCTTGGGTTTCTAAATAGCGCATTACTTCTAACACAGAAGGATGTTCTAAGACAGATGTAATAATTTCATTCGCAAATTGTTTTTTACGTAATGCTACACCTTTTAAGGCAATATTATTAGATTCTGTTGCTCCACTTGTAAATATGACATCATATAGTTGTTTACCGAATAAAAGTTGATTAATACGCTCTTTTGCTTGATTTAATACTTTTTCAGCTTGTAAGCCCATTTTATGCGGGCTATTTGGATTATAATAAACAGATTCATTCACTTTAACAAACGAATCTAACACTTCTTTATGAGGTTTAGTAGTTGCGGCATTATCCAAATAAATCATTTGCAACACTCACTTTCAAATCAAATAAACTATCTAACACAGAGGTCGAGACAAAAGCGTTTAGGATTTGAGCAGAACTGAACAATAAGCAAAATTGTTTCTCAAATTTTGTCGAATTGTGAATCCCCAACTTGCTTTGCTTGTAGAATTTCTAAATGAAATTCTCTGTGTTGGGGCCCCGCTACCTAAAATCCTGCTTTTGGAACGCCGTTAATCGGTTCCCAGAGTACAAACACTTTTGTCTCAATCCCCTTTTAAATTTTCTTAAAAATAGACACTAAAGCATTATACTATTTTTTAACAAAATTTAAAGGCATGTATCCTAAAAATTATAGGATACATGCCTTATCTAAGCGAAATTACTATTCTTTTGTAATTTCGTCTTCAATATATTTAGTGATACCAGGTTCCACACTTTCTAGTGCTTGTTCTGAAATTTCAATTGAGCGTTTGTAACGATTATTTTTAAATAAACGTTCCGCTTCATTTAAGCTTTTATCTACGTTGTTATGATCTTTACGGTAACGGTTACCATATTGAATTAAACGTTCAGCATAAACTGCGTTCACTAGAACATCATTTGCTTCGTCTTCAAATGTATTCATTTGAATCACAATTTTAGATACTCTGTCTTTTAATTGCTTAACATTAATTGGACGCTCGCTAAATTGTTCGTTTACATCTCGAACTTCATGATCAATTTCATTTTTCATAATTACGAAACGTTCTGGCACACTAGTTAAATTAGAAGCAAGCAATCTACGATATACTTCTTCTTTTTTAGATTGAATTCTTAAAAGATGATCTTCTGCATCTGCTTCATCTTCTCTCATTTGGATAAGATGATTTTGTAATTTTTCTTGTTTTTCATTAATGACTTTTACATGGTCATCTAGATATTCTAAGTTGTCTTTAACTTCACTATATCTTACTGCAGATTTAGACATTTCTTTAAGAATATCATCATATACAGTCACTAAATTTTGAATTTCATTCTCATGTTGGCGAATACTATGAACGTCACTTTCATTAATGAAGTAATTCTCACGAATATAATCAATTTCAGTGCGTAACGTATAGTTCATTTCTCTCGCTTTAAACAATTCATTAGTGATGTCTTCTTTTGTTTCTTCCACTTCATTTTTCGCTTTAACTTCATGTTCTATTAAATCGTACATTTCATCAAGTTTATCATTGATTTGTTGAAGTTTATTATTCGCTTCATCTAATTCTAAACGACTAATCATTGGTTCAACGAAATTCAATTCTGTCTTCAAGCTTTGTAACGTACCATCAATTTTAACATGATCTAAATCATAACCATTTGCTTTTAAATCTCTACAACCATATTTTAAATCTTGGAATTGGCCAGGTAATTCTTTTTGAGCTTCTCTAATTAACTCAGGAATTTCAGCCATATATTCTTTAGTTTCATTCATTGATTCACTTAATCCCATAATATGGTTATGCGCTTGAACGTAGTTACCTTCACTTTTAAGCGTGTCATATTGCTCTAATTCAGGCTCAAATGATTCAATTTGTTTTTCAAGGGGTGCTGCTGCTTCCCCAAACTGATGTCTATTTGCTAGCACATCACGTTTCATTTCACGATAATCCGTTTTACATTTGTTATAAACTTCTTCGTTTTCTTTATGTAAAGTTAAGATTTCGTTTACTTCATCTACTTGAGCTTGATAACCCGCTTCGTATCTGTCCATTAATTCATGAGCGTCGTCGATATCTGTTTGCGCTCCTGAAAATTGGAATTTATCAAGTTGAAGTTCAGCATCATGAATCTTTTCTTCAACTGGTGCTAGATAATTGTTTGTATGATCTAAGGTGTCTTGTTTTAAAGCATCATATTTTGTTCTAGTTTCACCTTTTAAGTTTAATTCAGAAAGTTTCTCTAAATTCTTTTCAAATGGTAGTTGTTGGATTTTTACTTTACGATCTTCAGCTTCTTCAACAATTTTTCTCTTGCTAGAACGCATGTAGAACATAACACCAACAACAATCAATATGATGATTAATATTGCTAATATAATGAATACAGCCATCTCATTCTCCTCCTATATTAACATCATTATAACGTAACTTTCCCTCTCATTAAAATAAAAATTAAATGAATTGATAGATTATTTTTTTCACTTTATACTTAATTGTAAAATAATCGAATGAGGTATTCCTATGACAGATATCAAAGAAACAAATTATAGCCTGTTAGAAAAGCAACTTGCTAGTCTTATTGAAGATGAAACGAATCTAATAGCCATCTTAAGTAATACATCTGCTTTAATTAACGATTCGTTAGATCAAGTCAACTGGGTTGGTTTCTATTTAATAGAAAATAATGAACTTATCTTAGGACCTTTCCAAGGACACCCAGCCTGCGTTCATATCGCAATAGGTAAAGGCGTATGTGGCACAGCTGTATCAGAAGATAAAACACAATTAGTCGCAGATGTACATGCTTTCCCTGGTCATATTGCTTGCGATGCCAATAGTAATTCTGAAATTGTAGTTCCTATTCATAAAAATGGAGAAATTATTGGTGTATTAGATATTGATGCGCCTATAAAAAATCGTTTTTCAGAAGAAGACCAACAAGGTTTAGAAGCAATTGTATCTATTTTAGAAAATCAATTATCAAAATAATTATAAATGTATTGACACTTTAAAAAATACTGGTACAATGGATTTTGTGTGAATTAACGAAAATAGCAGTTGTATATTATTGAGCGCTATGTTGTTCCCGAAGCGGACGTGTCACGTAACTGTAGCTATAAGGTGAAGACACATAAAACAACATATCTTGATGAGCATACAACACTCTTTTTTGTTTATTCATAACAACAAAAAAGAAAAAGGAGGAGTCTTATTATGGCTCGATTCAGAGGTTCAAACTGGAAAAAATCTCGTCGTTTAGGTATCTCATTAAGTGGTACTGGTAAAGAATTAGAAAAACGTCCTTACGCACCAGGACAACACGGTCCAAACCAACGTAAAAAATTATCAGAGTATGGTTTACAATTACGTGAAAAACAAAAATTACGTTACTTATATGGAATGACTGAAAGACAATTCCGTAACACATTTGACATCGCTGGTAAACAACACGGTGTTCATGGTGAAAACTTCATGATCTTATTAGCTAGCCGTTTAGATGCAGTTGTATACTCATTAGGTTTAGCTCGTACTCGCCGTCAAGCTCGTCAATTAGTTGGTCACGGTCACGTTGAAGTTGATGGTCGTCGCGTTGACATCCCATCATACTCATTAAAACCTGGTCAAGTTATCACTGTACGTGAAAAATCACAAAACTTAGACATCATCAAAGAATCAGTTGAAATTAACAATTTCGTACCTGAATACTTAGACTTCGATGCAGACAGCTTAAAAGGTACTTTCGTACGCTTCCCTGAACGTAGCGAATTACCTGCTGAAATCAACGAACAATTAATCGTTGAGTACTACTCAAGATAAGTTGCGTAGTATTAAAACCACCCTTTCCTTTCGGATTGGGTGGTTTTTTTATATCTTTATTACAATTTAAATAATTCATCTGGAATATCAGAAATAATTCCATCTACCTCTAAGTTGATAAGCTTCTTAACATCTTTAGCCTTATTCACTGTATATGGAATGACTTTCAAATCATTCTCATGCGCACGTGTAATGAATTTTTTATTCACTAATTTATAATTTGGATTCACAAATGTCGCATATTGAGCAATCTCTTCAAAGTCGGGTAATTTATACCAATATTTCTTTTTACTAATCAATACCCCTAATTGATAATCACTCTGTAGTGATGATAGTCGTTTGACGCTATCAGCATCAAAGGATTGAAGAATCGCTTTATGTGATGGGACTTGATGTGCTTTTAATCGCTGTACGACCGCTTCCTCAATGCCAGGATATTGACTTGGCACCTTTAACTCTATTAATAATTTTTTAGAATAATGATTAAATACTTCCAACACTTCATCAAACGTAGATATTTTTGTATTTGAAAAGGCTTTGCCATGTTTAACGCCAAAGTCAAAGTTTCTAAGTTCTTCAAGTGTGTAATCCATCACTTTCCCTTTTCCATTAGACGTACGATCAATCGTATCATCATGAATCACTACTAATTCCTTATCTTTAGTGAAATGCACATCTATTTCTAACATATCAATGTGTTGCATTAATGCTGCTTTAAATCCTTCAACAGTATTTTCAGGATAGCGATGTGATAATCCACGATGCGCTACAATTTGAAAAGCTTGATTGGGTTTAGATATTTTCATAAAAAGACACCTTTCTTTCATCTTGCACCACTTTCAACTAAACTTAAGTTAACACACAATTTACGGAGGTCAAACTGATATGGTGAAACATGATTTCGAAGTTCAAACTAAATGGCAAGGTGGTCGCGAAGAGGTAGGTACAGTTACCGGCGACGTGATTTCTGAACATATTTCAATTCCTGCTCCTTTGGGTGGTAACGGTACAGGTACAAATCCAGATGAATTATTAGTATCTGCCGCATCTTCTTGCTATATTATCTCCCTAGCCGCTACGCTTGAACGAGCTAAATTTACAAATATAGAGTTAACGATCAAGACCATTGGTACTGCTCTTTTTGAAAATGGAAAATTCAAAATGGATAAGATTACGCACTACCCTTCTATTACAGTTTCGAGTGATGAGAAATCAACATTAGAAAAACGTTTACCTAAATTATTAACGATTGCTGATAATAACTGTATGATTTCAAATTCTATACGCAATAATGTAACTATCGATATTCAACCTACTATTGAATAATCTTAAGCAATCTCACTATAAATCTTTGTGGGATTGCTTAATTCTCTTTTAAATTGTCAGAATATTTGTTAAAATAATTAAATCTTATCTATGTGGGAGGAAATTTAACTATGTATTATTATGAACCTTTATTACTAACACCCGGACCAACTCCAGTCCCTCCAGAAATTAATCATGCTATGAATTTACCAATGGTAGGTCACCGTTCTCCAGATTTCGAAGTTATTGCGAAAGAAGCTTTCAATAATTTGAAACCTATCTTTGGTACGCAAAATGAAGTTATGATATTAACTTCAAGTGGGACAAGTGTGCTCGAAGCCAGCATGTTAAATATCGTCAATCCAGACGACCACTTTGTTGTCATCGTTTCAGGTGCATTTGGTAATCGCTTTAAGCAAATTGCAGAAACATACTATAAAAATGTACATATTTATGATGTGGAATGGGGTAAAGCAGTCAATGTTGATGAATTCGTTCAATTCCTTTCTTCAATTGACCACAAAATTACTGCTATCTTTACTCAATACTGCGAAACTTCAACTGCCGTACTACATCCAGTCGGAGAATTAGGCAAAGCTATCAAAGAATTTGATAATGACATTTATTATGTAGTGGATGGCGTGAGCTGTATTGGTGCAGTTGATGTAAATCTTGAGAGAGATCACATTGACGTACTCGTATCAGGCAGTCAAAAAGCCTTAATGTTACCTCCTGGTCTTGCATTCGTCGCTTATAATCATCGTGCTCAACAACGATTTAGTGACGTAACTACCCCACGCTTCTATTTAAATTTAAATAAATACTTTGATTCACTTCAACAACATTCAACACCTTTCACTCCAAATGTAGGTCTATTTAGAGCTATTAATGCCTATGCAACTTTAGTAAATAAAGAAGGATTTAATAATACGATTGCACGACATAACACTATTAAAAATGCGTTAAGAGCTGCATTGAAAAAACTTGATTTAGACTTATTAGTTGATGACGCTTACGCTTCTCCTACTGTAACAGCTTTCGTACCTAAAGACGAAGCGGAAGTTAAACACATTAAATCTACATTAAAATCACAATTTAATATTACTATCGCTGGCGGACAAGGAAAATTAAAAGGTAAAATATTGCGCATTGGTCATATGGGTAAGGTTTCTCCATTTGATATTTTATCTGTAGTCACAGCATTAGAACTTATTCTGACAGATTATCGTAAAGTAAATTATATTGGTAAAGCAACTACTAAATATACGGAGGTCATCCAACATGACGCATAAAATTTTAGTTTCAGACCCTATTTCTGAAGAAGGTTTACATAGTTTACTCTCTCACCCAGATTTTGAAGTAGATATTAAAACAGATTTAACACCTGAACAACTAGTTGACGTTATCCCACAATATGAAGGCTTAATCGTACGTAGCCAAACACAAGTTACTGCTGACGTCATCAATCAAGCACAACAATTAAAAGTGATTGCCCGTGCAGGCGTTGGTGTAGATAACATTGATATTGAAGCGGCTACTTTGAAAGGGATTTTAGTCGTTAACGCACCAGATGGAAATACAATTTCTGCTACTGAACATTCAGTGGCTATGATTTTAGCAATGGCGCGTAATATCCTTCAAGCTCATGCTTCATTGAAAAGTAAAGAATGGAACCGTAAAGCTTTTAAAGGTGTAGAATTATATCAAAAGACATTAGGTGTCATCGGAGCAGGACGTATAGGCTTAGGCGTAGCTAAAAGACTACAAAGCTTTGGCATGAAAATTCTAGCATTTGACCCCTACTTAACTGAAGAAAAAGCACAACAACTAGATATTCAACTAGCTACAGTAGATGAAATTGCTGCCAATGCAGACTTTGTAACTGTACACACGCCTTTAACACCTAAAACACGTGGCATTATTAATGCTGATTTCTTTGCTAAAGCAAAACCTTCACTACAAATTATTAATGTAGCTCGAGGTGGCATTATTAATGAACAAGATTTACTTAATGCATTAGACAATAATCAAATTGCACATGCAGCTTTAGACGTATTCGAACATGAACCTCCTACTTCTTCACCTTTATTGGATCATGACAAAGTTATTGTCACACCACATTTAGGCGCTTCAACTGTTGAAGCTCAAGAAAAAGTAGCTATCTCAGTAGCCAATGAGATGATTGATATTCTTGAAAATGGAAACGTCACAAATGCAGTTAATGCACCAAGATTAAATTTAAATAATATAGACGAAGTAACACAACAATGGATTGAAGTCGGAGAATTATCTGGCGAATTAGCTATTCAATTATTAGAAGAAGTCCCTAGAGAAATCAAAATTACTTTCAACGGAGAAGTAAGTGAAAAAGATACAGATTTAATTATCCGTTCTATAGTCACACGCATTTTACAACAAGATTTAGGAGAACGCGTAAATCTAATCAATGCAATGGCATTACTGAAAGAACAAGGTGTGACGCATCACATTGAAAACCGTGCCTCTCAAGGAACGTTCAGTAATTACATTCAAATTCACTTAACTGGTGCAAAAGAAGAAGTCAAAATCGGAGCGACTGTGGTTTCAGGATTTGGCCCACGTATTGTACGTATTAATGATTACTCAGTTGACTTTAAACCTAACGCTTATCAATTCATTTCATACCATGCAGATAAACCTGGTATGGTCGGATTAACAGGACAATTATTAGGCAAACATGATATTAACATCGCTTCTATGTCATTAGGACGTCATAGCGAAGGTGGCCAAGCGATGATGGTTCTTTCAGTTGACCAACCTGTAACTCAAGAAGTTATTAATGAATTATATCAATCTGGTGGTTTTGAAAAAATTTACGGTACTACTTTATCAGTAAAATAGTACAAATATATTATAAAAGCTCGTAGATGAAACCCCTGTTCATCTATGAGCCTCTTTTTATAATAAAATGTCACGAATTTTTCCTACGTGATCTACGATATGGTCGGCATGATATTGTTCTAATTCTTCACGCGCTTCTTGCCCTTTCAAACCTGTTAATGTACCTATGAAAGTAGCACCTATTTTTTTCGCGCATAATAAATCTGCTAATGAATCTCCAACGATATATACTTCTTCTTTATTAACAACATTTTCTTGCTCAGTGATATACGTTTTATAATCCGATTGTTGATTGCCATTAAGGGTTGCAATATAACAAAACGGATTGGGTTTCCCTAAAGGAATATACTGTGGAAATTCACTTTCTGCTTCAAGAACATCGCTTGCAGTTACAATGTTGTTGTTATCGAAATATTCTAGAAGACCAAGCGATTCAAACGGTACTATAGTTTCTGTTTTTGGACGCCCTGTGGCAATGGCTAATTGATAACCCGCTTCTTGTAAATCATGTAATAAGGTTTTGACTTCTTCCACTGGTCTTAGAATGATTTCATCGTATATGAAGCCTTCTTTTTGAGCATTAATAGGTGCTTTCTTTTCAACTTCCTTAAATAACTTTCCACCTAAATACCAATTTTGGTAAACTTCTCTAGATAATTGCCATAAAGGACCTTTTAATTTAAATACATTGGCATCATCTGTATTAAGTTGCAATTTAGCAAATTCTTCTAAAGCTGCATATATATTAGCTTTGTCACTTTCGATATCTTTAATAAATGTTAAAGGCGCCTCATAATCAATCTCTACATCACTGTTAATCAAAGTTTGTAGCTGTTGTAAGTCATCTTGAGAAATCAATTTTAATTGTAAAAATTGGTTTACAACTTGTGTATCTAACGCTTTTAAAATATGTATAAAATGAATACTAAACACAACAAAGAGCATGTCCCAGTTGGAATTAAGACCTAAGGATTTTAATTGTTTTAATATACGATCGTGTTGAAATACTCTATTTCTCACTTCTTCAATCAGTTCATCATTCATATTTTCAAAATTAATAGATTTATCTAAACCAAGAAAAGTCTTACTCTTAAGCATTTCTTCTACAGTTAGCGCTGAAACATCAAAACAGCGTTCCTCACTTAAAAATACCCCATCGACATCAAATAATATTGACTTCATTTCACCGCTCCCCTTTTATTTTAAATATTCTGATACTTTTAATCATAACTAACCTATTATTAAAGTCAATATGATATAAAAAGAAACCAGCATGATATATAAATTGATTACATATCACACTGGTTATCTGAACAACATATATTTATCAATAGGCTTTTATCTTATCAGACTACTAAGACATATATTGTCTTTTTAATTATTTCTTGAAAAATTAATGCATTTGTTTTTCAATTTCATCAGCTACTTGCTGAACATGTGTGCCAATAATGACTTGTGTAGAGTGTTTACCATTTTTGGTTACACCAACAGCGCCTGCATTTCTAATTTTTTGTTCATCGATAATAGAATTGTCTTTTAATTCCATTCTTAAACGTGTTGCGCAATTTGTTAGTGTATCGATGTTTTCACTACCGCCTAAGCCTTCTAGAATTTGACTTGCAGTTTTATGGTATCTGCCTTTTCCAGAAGCAACAGCTTGATCAGTAGAATCATCGGTAGTGTCATCAGTTGGATCTGCTAATAAGTTTGTGCCTCTACCTATAGTGTTAAGATTAAATACTTGAATGATTACACGGAAAATCACATAGTACAGAATAAAGAATACAATGCCTTGAACAAAAATCATGAGTGGATGATTTGCTACAGGATTGATGAGTGATAGTGCGTAATCAATTAAACCAGCACTAAATGAGAACCCAGCTGTCCAGTGGAAGAATGAAGCGATAAATAAAGATAGTCCTGTTAAGAACGCATGGACAACAAATAATACTGGAGCCACAAACATGAATGCAAATTCAATTGGCTCAGTTACACCTACTATGAATGCTGAGATAGCGCTGGCTAAGAACCAACCATAAACTTGTTTCTTTTGGCTAGATTGAGCTGTATGATACATCGCTAAAGCTGCTGCAGGCATTCCAAACATCATAATTGGGAAAAATCCAGCTTGATAACGACCAGTGATACCTTTAATTGCTCCTTGACCAGTTTGGAATTTACCGATGTCATTAATACCCGCTGTATCAAACCAGAATACTGCGTTTAATGCATGATGTAGGCCTGTCGGAATAAGTAAACGGTTGAAGAAGCCATATAAAAATGCTCCGAATGGACCAAATCCTACGAGCCATTCACCAAATTGTACTATTGCAGAATAAATATAAGGCCATGTAAACATTAGAATAACGATTAAGAATGTACAGAAGAAGACTGTCATAATTGGTACTAAACGTTTACCACTGAAAAATGATAATGCTAATGGTAATTCAACATCACTAAATTTGTTATAACAATATGCAGCAATCAATCCGATAATAATACCAATAAAAACGTTTGAATTATCCATTTTTTCGAACCCTTGGTTTACTGCGCTTATTTTAATATTAAATAGTGGTGCTATGTGTTTAGGCGTTAATACTTCTACTACCAACGCATAACCCAAAGCCGCGGCCAACGCTACTGCACCGTCATTTTTCTTAGCCATGCCGATTGCTACACCGATTGCAAAGATGAGACCTAGTTGGCCTAGTATAGCTGTTCCCACTGTTGAAAAGAACAGTGCGACAGTTGGCAATACGTGTAATGCTTTGAGTAAGTTACCAATTCCAACGATAATTGCACCAGCTGGCAACACAGCGACTGGTAACATTAACGATCGCCCTAAATTTTGAAAAAACTTAAACATCTATGATATTTCCTCCCAAAATACTAACTATTTAATTAAATAGCAATATTATTTATGTATGATATACACCTATAATAATTTATCATATTTGGAAGCGTTTTTGTCGTTATATTTTCAGTAAAAATCATCAAATTTATGGCTTAAAATGAATTGGTTATGATGGTTATCACGAAGTTGGATAAAAAGCTGAATTAGGAGCATCTATTGAGTTGAGATTAAATAAAAAACTCTTGAACCTAAATTAAGATTCAAGAGCTTTAGAAGCTATAATGAAGTTTATTTATTATTTGAGAAACGTTTGAATGTTAATAATGAACCTGCTGCTAGTAAAACAGAAGCAATAATTGTTACTAAACCAGAGTTAGATTGTTCTCCTGTTTCTGGTAAAGCTTTAGTAGTTTGTTGTTTGTTATTTTGAGTTGATACATTTTTTTCTGTAGTTTGTTGGTCAGTATTTTGTGTAGTTGTGTTATTATCTGTAGCTTGTTGGTCAGTATTTTGTGTAGAAATATTATTATCAGTTGTTTGCTTTTGTTGTTCAGAGTTTGCATTATCATTAGTGCTATTATTAGATGTTGAATCTTGTGATTTTGCAAATTGGTAATAACCTACCTTAGTTAATTCTCCGCGCTCAGTTCCAGCAGCTGCTCCAGCTCCAGATTCAACTAGACCATCTTTGTGAACTTTGACAGCTCCTGATCCATGACCAGACTTATTACCATAAAGAATTAAATAATAATCTCCTTTGTCTTGTGGAGTATTAAAGTTTACGTTCTCTGGGTGATAACCATTTTCTTTCATAACACTACTTCCAATTTCTGTAGCATTGTCTGCTGTTACTTCACTTTCAGCTGCATGAGCTTGATGTACTCCTACACCACTAAATAATAGTGCTCCTGCTAGAGTAGTTGTAGTAAAGATACTTGATTTTTTCATTTTTACGTCCCCTTTATTAATTAAAATTAAAAATAAAAAATAAATCACAATATATTTTGCATCACAATGTTGTTCGTATATATATTAACATGCACTTGTTTAAATAT
>NZ_PPRC01000062.1 GCF_002902565.1 Staphylococcus petrasii
TATTTTAGTAAGTTATAAAACTTATATTCTTTAAAAGTATACAATTTTGTTGTGAAATTATTTGTAATCATTTGTTTATACAGTGTAAAATAAATAATATTGGAAGGAGGAAAGTAGAATAACTATATAAAGCGCCAGGACAAGGCATTATTTATTGATAATTAAGAATTAAATATGAGAATTCTTATAGATAAATTAATGGCTTTGTAGACGAGGAGAATAGTCATCGAGTATATCGGCGGATGCTATTCCGGATGCGACACATTCGTAAGCTTATTATTAAAACATTTAGGTGACTAAATGCACAAAAATAATAAGAATGTCTAACTTTATCAAACAAAAATAGAAATAGAAATGGCAAAAAGGTTAAGTAAATATTGGGGAAAATAAAGATTAATCTTATTACTGGCCTTTAGATATATAAATTTTATAAAACAGATAAAATTTATTTGCCATTAATTGACGGAGGAAATTTTTATGTGCGGAATTGTAGGTTATATTGGTTATGATAATGCTAAGGAATTATTATTAGCAGGTTTAGAAAAATTAGAATACAGAGGTTACGACTCTGCAGGGATTGCAGTAGTTAACGAAGACGGTACATCTGTATTTAAAGAAAAAGGTCGTATTGCAGAATTAAGAAAAGTAGCAGACAGCAACGATATCGATGGTCATGTAGGTATTGGTCATACTCGTTGGGCTACACATGGTGTACCAAGTACAGTTAACTCTCATCCACACCAATCAAATAATGAACGTTTTACACTTGTACACAACGGTGTAATTGAAAACTATGAAGAATTAAAAAATGAATATTTAAAAGATATTGATTTCAAATCTGAAACAGATACTGAAATTATTGTTCAATTAGTTGAATACTTCTCAAATGAAGGTTTAACAACTGAAGAAGCATTTACTAAAGTAGTATCTTTATTACATGGTTCATATGCTTTAGGTTTATTAGACAACCAAGATGAAGATACAATTTATGTTGCTAAAAACAAATCACCTTTATTAGTAGGTGTAGGTGAAGGATTTAACGTTATTGCTTCAGATGCTTTAGCAATGATTAAAGTTACAAATCAATATAAAGAAATCCACGACCATGAAATTGTTATCGTTAAAAAAGATAGCGTAACTATCAAAGACCAAGAAGGTAACGTACAAGATCGTGAAACTTATACTGCACAAATTGATGCTTCAGATGCAGAAAAAGGTATTTATGATCACTATATGTTAAAAGAAATTAACGAACAACCAGCTGTAATGCGTCGTATTATTCAAGAATACGAAGATGAAAATGGCGATCTTAAAATCGACCCTGAAATCGTTAAAGATGTTGCAGCTGCTGACCGCATTTACGTTATTGCAGCAGGTACAAGTTACCACGCTGGTTTAGTAGGTAAAGAATATTTAGAAAAATGGGCTGGCGTACCTACTGAAGTACACGTTGCTTCAGAATTCGTTTATAACATGCCTTTACTTTCTGAAAAACCTTTATTCATTTACATTTCACAATCAGGTGAAACAGCAGACAGCCGTGCTGTATTAGTTGAAACAAATAAACTAGGTCATAAATCATTAACAGTAACAAACGTTGCTGGTTCAACATTATCACGTGAAGCGGACCACACATTATTATTACATGCAGGTCCTGAAATTGCTGTAGCATCTACTAAAGCTTATACAGCTCAAATTGCTGTGTTATCTATTCTTTCACAAGTAGTAGCTAAAGAACATGGCCGTAACAATGACATTGATTTATTAAGAGAATTAGCAAAAGTAACAACTGCAATTGAAACAATTGTAGATGATACACCTAAAATGGAACAAATTGCGACAGATTTCTTAGAATCGACTCGTAACGCTTTCTTCATTGGACGTACAATGGACTACAATGTAAGTTTAGAAGGCGCATTAAAACTTAAAGAGATTTCATATATCCAAGCTGAAGGATTTGCTGGTGGAGAATTAAAACACGGTACAATCGCGTTAATTGAAGAAGGTACTCCAGTTATTGCTTTAGCAACTCAAGAAAAAGTTAACTTATCAATTCGTGGTAATGTTAAAGAAGTTGTAGCTCGTGGTGCAAACCCATGTATCATTTCTATGGAAGGCTTAGAAAAAGAAGGCGATACGTATGTTATCCCTCATGTACATGAATTATTAACACCATTAGTATCAGTAGTTACATTACAATTAATTTCTTACTATGCTGCATTACACAGAGGCTTAGACGTAGATAAACCACGTAACTTAGCTAAATCAGTAACAGTTGAATAATAGCTTGTATTAATCTTAGCTATTTAACAGTCTAATGAGGTAACTCATTAGGCTGTTTTTTTATCCAAATTTACTTATTTAAGGATGAAATTGATTTTGAATAATTATCTGAATTGTCTTACAATATTATTATTGTGAGATGGGGCGTTTTGATGTTAATATCTTTGGAAAATATTAGTAAAAAGAAGCAAGGTAAATTAATTCTTAATCAATTGTCGTGGGAAATCAATGAAGGTGATAAATGGGTATTATACGGTTTAAATGGTGCCGGTAAAACTACGTTGTTAAATATATTAAACGGATATGATTCTATTACTGATGGCGCTATTAATCTTTTTGGGATGCAACCAGGACGTCAGGGCTACTCTGCTACAAAGGTTAGGGAGCAAATAGGATATGTGTCTTCAAGTTTATTAGAAAAGTTTCAAGAAGGTGAAACTGTATTAGATGTTGTTATAAGCGGTGCATTTAAATCTATAGGCGTTTATGAGGAAGTAAATGAAGCGTTAGTTAAAGAAGCTGAAACTTTATTACAAATAGTGGGGATGTATGATTTCCAACATCAATTTCTAGGATATCTATCTACGGGTCAAAAACAAAAGGTAATGATTGCACGCGCATTAATGAATCATCCTAAGATGCTTATTTTAGATGAACCTGCTTCAGGTTTAGATTTCATTGCACGAGAAACGCTATTTGCTACCTTAGAACGATTAAATCAAGCATATTCCACACTTTCTATCATTTACGTGACACATTTCATTGAAGAAGTTATTCCGTTATTTGATAAAATATTTTTATTAAAGGAAGGGAAATGCTTTAAACAAGGAGATATTAGCGATATTCTTAATAGTGACATAATGTCTCGAATGTTTAAGGTGAACGTAGAAGTAGTAAAATACCATCAACGTTGGAGTTTATTTTTAAAGAATAAAAATGATGAAAATTATACGGAGGGTACATAAATAATGACAGAGAAAACAAAAGCTATATTTTTAGATATGGATGGCACAATTTTGCATGAAAATAACCAAGCTTCTCTTAAAACAAAAGAAGTTATTGATGCTTTAAGAGATAAAGGGTTAAAAGTATTTTTAGCTACAGGCCGTTCATATTCTGAAATTGAAAACTTAGTACCTCAAGGATTTAAAGTAGACGGTATTATCAGTTCAAATGGCACTAGTGGGGAAATAGATGGTAAAAATTTATTCCAACATAGTCTATTAACAGATAGTGTGAAAAAAATCGTGAGTTTAGCGCAACAACAACATATTTATTATGAAGTATTTCCATTTGATAAAATGCGTATTGCTTTAAAAGAAGATAAACCATGGATGAATGAAATGATTCAAGGAGATACACCTCCAAATAATGTAAGCGAAAGTGAATGGAAGTCACGTAGAGATGCTATGGGAGGAAAGATAGATTGGCAGGAAGAAATTGTAGAAGATCAATTTGCTAAAATTTATTTATTCAGTGATAACTTAAATAAAATTACAAACTTTAGAGATGAATTAATTCAAAATAAAGTATTATTAAATATTAGTGTGTCTAATTCATCAAGATTTAATGCTGAGACGATGGCCTATAACACTGATAAAGGTACAGGTATTAAAGAGATGATTGAACATTTTAATATTAAACAAGAGGAAACACTTGTTATTGGCGATAGCGATAATGATAGAGCTATGTTTGCTTTTGGGGGATATTGTGTAGCCATGAAGAATGCGCGTCCAGAAATTAAAGAATTAACAGATGACGTTACGCCATTAACAAATGAAGAAGATGGTGCAGCATTGTATTTAGAGGAAAAATTCTTAAAATAAGGGTATAAAAAATCATCGGCAATAATGAGCCGATGATTTTTATTAAACATATATGTTATTTTTTATCTGAATGTTGGTTAACTTTATCTGTTACCACTTCAGATTGATTTTTAATTTTATCATTAACACTTGTAGATTCTTTTGCTTCATTATTTAGTGAATCGTTATGAGTTGTTTTTTGCTTTTTCTCATCTTTATTTAATTTTTTCTTTTTACGAGTTTTGTCTAATTTTTCTCCACGTTTTAAGAAATATTGAACAATACCCATAAGAATTACGAAATAAAGAACAAAACGTAACACTAAAATAATAACTTCAGCAACAATCATAATCACTTGTGCAGCTTTTTGTGACATATTAGCTGTTGATATTGAGATTAAAGTAGCTAATGGTTGAGAAATAAGGATAATGACTAAATTGATTAAAATAATTGCAATAAAGAATTTTAACCAAGTTTTATTACCATTTTTAATACCTTTAAAGCCTTCTTTAAAGTGGTTAATCGCACTTAATCCATTATTTTGTGATAATGATACTGCAGAATTAATCATCCAAATAAAGAAGAACCAATAAACTAATGATAAAATTAGTCCCATAATAATAACAAATATAATTTGTACAGTTAATAAAATTCCAATTGCATGATCAGAAGTACTTACTGATTGTTGCAATGAAGTAAGTATTGGGTTTAAAGCTTTATTAAATAAGAAGTTTAAGCCCATTGTGATTAAATACATGAGGATGTATAACACAATTGAAAGTAGTGCTAAGATAACACTTTTAACATATTTATCTTTTTTGAAAGCAAAAAATAAATCTGAAAAACTAACGTTTTCTCTTTTTATTGCTTTAGCCATTACATTAAAAGCACCTGCAAGTAATTGATAACCTGCAAAAATAAAGAAAAGTAATCCTAAAACAAGTATTAAAATTATTGTAAATAATGGTAAACCAGTTGGTTGTTGAAATTGTGCTGCTATTTGCATTTGCATAAATGATTGAATAAAGAATGTTCTAGCAACAACAAAGATCGCAAATACAATTAGAAAACTAACTATACTAAATAGAATAGTTTTTAAAATTTGCGATTTAGCATTTTTAAATGCCAAACTATGATAGTTAAACAATATAAGCACTCCTTTACTGTAATATAAACACAATATCAAAATTTACGAGTTTTTTAAATTAATATCTAACAAATTTAAATATTAAGTGTTAAAATGTCCTAATGATTAAATTTGAAGGGAGAATGAACTATGAAATTTGCGATTATTACTGATGTACATGGCAACTTTGATGCGCTACAAACTGTTTTAGAAGATATTGATAATAGAGGAGATATTGATAAAATTTATAACCTCGGTGACAACATTGGCATTGGTCATGAAACTAATAAAGTATTAGATACCATATTTGATCGTGACGATATGGAAATTATTGCCGGAAATCATGATGAAGCGGTAATGTCGTTAGTAAATAACACACCTTACCCTGAGGATTTGAAAGATAAATTTTACGAACATCATCAGTGGATTGAAAGTCATATGGATGAAGACTACTTTGACCAATTAAATTTACTTCCTAGACGAATTGAAACTACTATTTGTGGGAAAAAATTCCTCTTTATTCATTACGAAATTGAAAATGATAAATTTGAAACAAGAATTGATGAACAACCTTTCAGTCCTATAGTAAGTAATGAAAAAGAAAGCATCAAAGAGTTATTTAATGATAAAGAAGCAGATTTTATAGCATTTGGTCATAATCACCAATTACATTTATATGATGATAATGAAACAATTTATTTCAATCCTGGTTCAGTAGGTCTTAACAATGGCGCTAATACAGTTTATGGCATTGTAACAGTTACAGAAAATAGATGCTCAGTAGAAAGAGTAAAATTAGCGTATGATAATGAAGAATTTCTACAAGGCTTCAAGGAAAAGAAAGTACCAGCAAAACAACTTATTTTTGATCAATTTTTATAAGCAAAAATTAAGCCGAGTGACAATACGACGTGTATCGCCACTCGGCTATTAATATATTAATTAATGTTTATGGGAATGCTGGTGGTCATGTTCATGGTGTAAACCTGAACATAATATTGAATCATCATGTTTATGTTTAGGTGTTTCAAGTTGAATAGTCATATGTTGAATATTTAAATGACTCAAATCGTGTTCTATCTCTTCAAGTATTTGTTCGCATTTTTCAACAGTGAGAGATTCGCTAACTACAGCATGGCAACTCAAAGCATTCATATCATTAGAAATTGTCCATACATGATAGTCATGAACATTCTGAATATCTTTGTGTGATGTGATGGCTGAAATAACTTTCTCTAAATCTACGTCACTTGGCGTACCTTCCATTAAAATGTTTAAAGATGAAAGCGTGATGCCATATGCACTTTTTAAAATTAAAAGAGATACGAGAATACTTGCAATAGGGTCAGCAATAGTGAAATTAAAAGCCCAAATAAGAAGGGCAGCAACAATAGCACCAATTGAACCTAATAAATCACCTAGGACATGGATAAATGCGCCTCGCATGTTTAAATTGTGTGAAGTATCGCCACCTTTAAACATGATGATAGCTACTACAATGTTTACAATTAATCCAATCACACTAATAATAAACATTTCCGTAGATTGTACTTCTGGTGGTGCGAAAAATCGTTTTATCGCTTCAACAATAATAATGATACTAATGACGAATAAAGTTATTCCATTGAATAGGGCAGCCAGAACCTCGAAACGTTTATAACCAAATGTTTTAGTAGTAGTGGCATTTTTCTCCGCGTAAATGAAAGCTACTAAAGCTACCCCGAGCGACACAGTATCACTAAACATATGGAGCCCATCAGAGAGTAGGGCTAAGCTATTAGCAATGAAACCACCTATAATTTCGATCACCATGAATAGACCGATAATCATAAATGAAATTGCTAAAATTTTTTTATTGTTTGTATGCACGTGGCTATGCGCATGTGCATGAGAATGAGAATGGTTTGCCATGTTAATGTTCACCTCTTGGATGTTGAGCATGATGGATTGCTTGTTTTAATAAAGTAGAAACATGTTGATCATCAATTGAGTAAATCATTGATTGACCTTGTCTAGAAGACTTAACAAGATGCGCTTGTTTTAAAATCTTTAACTGATGTGACACATTTGATTGTGATAAGTTTAAAGTATGTGTAATGTGTCCCACGCTTGCTTCGCCTTCTTGAAGTAATTCCATAATTCTTAATCTATTATAATCACTCAACGCTTTAAATATTTCAGTTACTCTAGTTAATGTCACTTCATTATCTTTATTTTCTGTTACATACTCTGAAAAATGAGCAGTCATAATATCACGCCTTACATATTAATATATGAATGTATTTTCATATATTAATATATTAGCTCTCTGTGAAAATGTCAAATTGAATATTGAAGTTTTATTAACCATATAGAGTGGTATGCATTAATTATAAACATTCACGAAGGAGGACGAGTTTTTATGAGTATTCTAGTTATTGGCGCAAATGGTGGCGTAGGTTCTAAATTAGTTCAACAATTAAAAGATGATAATGTGACTTTTACAGCTGGTGTGCGTAAAGAAGAACAAGTATTATCATTAAAAGAACAAAATATTGAAGCTACTTTAGTAGATGTTGAAAAAGACAGTATTGAAGAATTAACAGAAAAATTTAATGGCTTTGATAAAGTTATCTTTTCAGTTGGTTCTGGTGGCAGCACTGGTGCTGACAAAACAATTATTGTTGATTTAGATGGCGCTGTTAAAGCTATTGAAGCTAGTAAAAAAGCAAATGTTAAACATTTTGTAATGGTTTCTACTTACGACTCAAGACGTGAAGCCTTTGATCCGAGTGGCGATTTAAAACCATATACTATCGCTAAACACTATGCAGACAATCATTTAAGAGAATCTGGTGTGACTTATACAATTGTGCACCCAGGTGGTTTGAAAGACGAAGAAGGAACTGGACAAATTGAAGCGGACTTATACTTTGATGGTAGAGGCGTTATTCCACGTGAAGATGTAGCATCAGTATTAAAAGAAGTTGTGACTTCTGAAGGGAAATATCAAAATCAAGAATTCCAAATTATTACTGGTGATCAATCTATCCAAGATGCATTATCTCGTTTCCAATAAAGCGTTAATTTTGAGTAAACTTTTATATAGAGTAAAGAGGCTGGGACACTAATTGAGTGTCTCAGCCTTCATTTACATATTGGCAGTAGCTGACTGGTTTAAAAATACGCTTGAATCAAGCTTTTTTCAAACCTAGTCATCCTTGCCGGGGAGCGGGGCCCCAACAAAGAGACTTTCGAAAAAGAAAG
Organism: Staphylococcus petrasii; assembly: GCF_002902565.1. Taxonomy (GTDB): domain Bacteria; phylum Bacillota; class Bacilli; order Staphylococcales; family Staphylococcaceae; genus Staphylococcus; species Staphylococcus petrasii. The sequence goes on from NZ_PPRC01000062.1 coordinate 8,461, forward strand.
TCTACGGTCAACGCGAGTTGGGGATACGCCGAAATTATTTTAATTTCTGTTCTGCTCCCCCTTACTTTTATTGTGTAAAGAACTTCTATTAAAAGTACTTCAAAATTGATATAATAAATACATAAGTGATTTTTTAAATCTCACTATTTTCTATAAATTATTAACAGTAATTTATAATAAAAAAGGTTTATTCATTAGTTTAAATTAAATATTTACTATACATATTAAATTTTGGATACGATTTTATAAATAACTAAGCTACGTAATAAGTAGGTTTTTAGGGGGTGTAACGATGCCATTATTTTTAAAGCCTATTTTTCATGAAAAAGTATGGGGCGGTAACCAATTACGTCAATTCAACTATGAAATCCCAAGCGAACATACAGGAGAGTGTTGGGGAATTTCAGCACATCCGAATGGGCGTAATGTTATTCTTAATGGGCCTTATGCTGGTCAAACATTAGACCAAGTTTGGAATGATCATAGAGAATTGTTTGGGGAATTTCCAAGTAAAGACTTTCCGCTTCTATGTAAGATTGTAGATGCGAAAGCGCCGGTGCATCCTGATGATGCTTATGCTTATGAATTTGAAAATGGACAATATGGTAAATCAGAATGTTGGTATATTATTGATGCTGAGGAAGATGCAGAAATTATACTTGGAACAACGCTGGAAACTAAAGAAGAACTTCAACGTGCAATTGAAAGCAATACGTTATTAGACAATTTAAGAAAAGTTAAAGTGAAACCTGGTGAATTTTATTTTATTCCAGCTGGAACGATTCATTCTATTGGTGCAGGGATAACAGCATATGAAACAATGCAATCCTCTGACATTTCTTATCGTTTATATGACTACAATAGAAACCGTAATGATGACACACAACTTGAAATTCAAAAAGCATTGGATGTCACACAGTTTTTAGCAGAAATACCTAGTGTGATTCCAGAAAATGAAATCATTGAAAATCACAAATGTAGTCATATCGTTTCAAATGATTTCTTTACAATGGTGAAATGGGAAGTTAGCGGAACGTTAAATTACATGAAGCCTAGAGAATTTTGTTTAGTATCAGTGTTAGAAGGCGAAGGAAATATAATTACAGACGGAGAAATTTTCAAGTTAGAAAAAGGTTCTAATTTTATTTTAACTTCTGAAGATTTAGATAGTGTGTTTGAAGGTAATTTTACTTTAATTATCAGTTATATATAGTGAATACTATTTAATAGTGAAATTAGTCTAGGAGTGTTTTTATGAAACAATTTCTATACATATCTTTAATTTGTGGCGTAATATCAGGTGTAGGTATATTCTTCCATGTACCTAATTATCCATCTCTAGCCATTCCTAGATTAGTATCAATTGTAGGAATAATTAGTGCTATTTTAACAATTAAAGATAAAGATTTAAGCGCAATGTTAAAATTAGGTGGCATTATGATTAACGTTATGCCACTTTTAGGCAGTTTATTAGTTGTCCAATAATTATGAGAACAAGAATTTATAATTTGCGTTATAGCTATGAAATTATAGATTCTTGTTCTATTTTTTTGTTATAAAATAGTTACAGTGATATAGATGTCCAAGGAATGACATTTATTCATTGAAAATGTTTAAAACTGGTTGATAAACAGATTATTAAACAACTAAAATATGATAGAATAATTTAATAAAAAGACTACTATGCAACTATCAATATATTAATATTTAATTTTTTCAAAAATAAAGCAACTTTAACAAAAGTCTAATTATTTAATATACAACTACTTAATTATTTAACTAAATTAAAATTAAAGGAGATTCTCGATGACAGAAGAAGTAAATTACTTTTGGCTTAATTGTGGTTATACGAGATGGAATCATAATGAGCCTTTAGTAGGTCAAACCACTTTATTTGAATCAGGGGCACAATTTAATCCAACTCAAGGTTTTCGCGCATTCAAAAAAGCAAAACCAGGGGATCAAGTGATTTTTTACCAAGTCCAAACAGATACTGGTTTATTAGGAATTGGAGAAATCATTAGTGTGCAAACAGGAGCACAAAATAAAATAAGAGTAGAATTTGAGTTTAATGAAGAGTTAAAACCATTAACTACAGACTACTTAAAACGTAGTGAAGCTTTAGAGTTTCGTATGAACAATATGCGTGAAACGTTAATCAATCAATTAACAAAAGATGAATATGATTTAATCATTGCTTTAGGTAAGGGACAAGAAAAACTTCCTCGTTACTTCTTCTTATCTGAAACTGAAACATTTGAACCAGGCGAATATTATACGATTTATACTCATACATATAACGGTATCAAACGTAATGGTTATCATTTTTATAATCAGTTAGAAGTTGGGGATAATCTTATCTTCTATAATAAAAATAAAGAACAGTCTGTAGTTGGGATAGGAGAAGTTTCTCGTCATATTCATGAGAAACCTCCAATTGCTGGCCGTACAAATAGTACAGCTATTGAAATTTATTATGAAAAGAATATTACTCCCGTTACTTTAGGTGCGTTAAACAAGCACCCTAAATTAAAAAATCTTTATTTCTTACAAGAAAATGCTAAACAAGCTATTGCCAGTTTGAGTCAAACTCAATATGACGCAATATTAGAGATGAGTGAGAATGATGGTATTAAATCTCCATTTGAAACCATTAGAAAAACTGAATTTGCTACAGATGCGAATGAAGAAACGATTAAACCATTTATTCTTTTAGTTGTAGATAAACGTGAAGAAGGATTAAAAGCAGCAAACAATTTATTACAAAAAACAAATGCTAATCCTGTTATTACTAGTGGACATCCTGACTTTACTGAAGATATGTTATACGGTAAATATTTACCTAACGAAACAGGAGCTTTATATTATCGTGAAGGGTTTATCACGCAGTTGATGCCTAAAAATGATAAAAGCTATTTAGTAATCGACAATTTCAATAGAATCGATCCGGATGTCTTCCAGACTTATATTAATGTCTTAGAAGGGTATGAAGTTACATTACCTAGATATAATAAAGATGGAAATATGGTGAAGTGGTCTCGTAATAAAGATTCATTTTATCACTTCAATCCAAATTGGCATATTATTGGTGTCACTTATGAACGTCTTGAAGATATTAAACTTAAATATTCAGCCCAATTTCTTAAATATACAAGAATTGTCAAAGTAAATCACGATTAACATTTTATGAAACACTATCTAATAGTCAAAGTTCTGTAACTATTAGGTAGTGTTTTTTGTGTTTAAAATAATTTTTTAAAGGAATATTAATAATATGACTATGAGGAAGGTGAAATGATATGCCAATCATTTATTATGATGGAAAATGTGTATACTGCTATAACTATTGTATTTGGTTAATTCAACATGGCTTACCAAAAAGTTATGAATTTACGACTATAAATAGTGAAGCGGGTAAAAATTTATTTGAACAACATCCTGAGGCTAAAAATAGAAATAGCGTTATATTACAACAAGGTGATCATTTAGAATATAAATCTACAGCAATTGCTACTTTAATCACAAAATTACCAAATTATAAATGGTTAGGATTCTTAATTAGAGTGGTGCCACTTCCAATTAGAAACTTCGGCTATAACTTATTTGCTAATAATCGTAATAGAATGTGGAAGACACATTGGCATCAACCAAATGAATATGAAAAATCATTCTTTATTAATGATGAAAGAAAGTAATTGATAAAATATCGATTTAATTGATAAAACGTTAGACGATAAATGATAATATTAGGCTATTATTGATAATGAATTCTTTAATTTTAGCGAATAATTACCGAAATACGATGATATAAATTATAATAATTATAAATAAATAAAGGCATTTCTGTTTACAGATTAGAATTATTATAATATAATATTCATTGAAATAGAGAGAACAAACATAAATTAAAGGAGAGATTTCAATGGCTCAACAAGATGTAGTAAAAGAATTAAACCAACAAGTTGCTAACTGGACAGTAGCGTATACTAAATTGCATAACTTCCATTGGTATGTAAAAGGACCTAACTTCTTCTCATTACATGCTAAATTTGAAGAATTATATAATGAAGCTAGTCAATATGTAGATGATTTAGCTGAACGTATTTTAGCAATTGGTGGTAATCCAGTTGGTACATTAAAAGAAAGCTTAGAGCTTTCAATTGTTGAAGAAGCTGGAAAAGGCTATAAAGCTGAAGAAATGGTTGAAGAATTCTCAAAAGATTTAACTAACATTTCAAAACAATTAGAAACAGCTATTAAAGTTGCTGGTGACGCAGGCGATGACGTATCTGAAGATATGTTTATCGGTATGCAAACATCAGTAGATAAACACAACTGGATGTTAAAATCATATTTAGTATAAATTTGGAATATAGAAAACGCTCGAATGTTCGTAAACATTCGAGCGTTTTATTTTTAAAAAAAGAAAAATTATTCAGCGATTTCTAAAGCGATTTCCATCATTTGAGTGAATGATGTTTGACGTTCTTCAGCAGTAGTCGCTTCATCTCTTAAGATGTGGTCACTTACTGTAAAGATACCTAAAGCTTTTTTACCAGCACTGATAGCATTTAAATATAAGCCAGCTGATTCCATTTCAATACCTAAGATACCCATTTTTTGCCAGCTATCATTAAATGTAGCGTCAGCATTATAGAAAGTATCTGAAGAAAGAATATTACCAACATGACTTGTTGCGCCAATATCATCTGCAGCTTTTTTAGCTTTTGTAACTAATTCGAAGTCTGCAATTGGGGCAAAGTGACCTGGAATATTAAATTGATCTACATAATTTGAATTAGTTGAAGTGGCTTGTGCAATAATGACATCATATAAATTTACGTCTTCTTGTAATGCGCCACATGAACCTACACGAATAATTGTTTCTACATCAAAGAAATTATATAGTTCATAAGAGTAAATTCCGATACTAGGAATACCCATACCTGAACCCATCACTGAAATTTCTTTCCCTTTATATGTACCAGTATAGCCAAACATATTACGAACTTCGTTAAACTGTTCAACGTTTTCTAAGAAGTTATCAGCAATATATTTTGCACGTAAAGGGTCACCAGGCATTAAAACTGTTTTAGCAATTTTAGTTCCTTTAGGTTGAATATGAGGTGTACCATTTGTCATTCCTATCTTCTCCTTAATATTCATAGTTAAGATTAAGATAACATTTGTTTAACTTTTTTGCGAATTTTTGTACTATATAAGTGAGGTACTATTTTGAAAAATAGGCGAAATGATAACTATTAACAACATATTGGAGGACTATACTATGAATTACGCAAAATATATCGATCACACATTATTAAAGCCTGAACCTACACGTGAACAAATCGATAACATTATTAAAGAAGCTAAGGAATATGGTTTCAAATCAATTTGTGTTAACCCAACACATGTTAAATACTCAGCGGAGCAATTACAAGGTTCTGATGTATTAGTTTGTACAGTGATTGGCTTCCCTTTAGGTGCTACAACTACAGAAACTAAAGTGTTTGAAACTAAAAATGCTATCGATAACGGTGCTTCAGAAATTGACATGGTAATCAATGTTGGTGCGCTTAAAGATAAACGTTATGACGATGTTAAGAATGACATTCAAGAAGTCGTTAACGCTGCTAATGGTAAAACAGTCAAAGTGATTATCGAAACTGTTTTATTAACTGATGACGAGAAAGTAAAAGCTTCAGAATTAGCTAAAGAAGCAGGGGCTCACTTTGTTAAAACATCAACTGGTTTCGCTGGAGGCGGTGCTACACCTGAAGATGTTAAATTAATGAAAGACACAGTAGGCGATGATTTAGAAGTGAAAGCTTCTGGAGGCGTACGTAACCTTGAAGATTTCAATAAGATGATTGATGCTGGTGCTACACGTATTGGTGCTAGTGCAGGTGTTCAAATTATTAAAGGTTTAGAATCTGATTCTGATTATTAATTTTCAGGAAAAGGACAGCAATTAGAGAAAACAACATTATAGAAAGGGGTTCAGAACGATGAGAATGGTAGATATCATTGAGAAAAAACGTGATGGGAAAGCATTAACAAAAGAAGAAATTGAATTCTTTGTAGAGGGATATACTAAAGGGGATATTCCAGACTATCAAGCCTCAAGTTTAGCGATGGCAATTTATTTCCAAGATATGGATGATGAAGAACGTGCAGCTTTAACAATGGCAATGGTTAATTCGGGAGATGTCATTGATTTATCCCAAATTAATGGCGTGAAAGTTGATAAACATTCAACAGGTGGTGTAGGTGATACGACTACACTAGTATTAGCGCCATTAGTTGCAGCGGTAGGTGTACCAGTTGCTAAAATGAGTGGACGTGGTTTAGGTCACACAGGTGGTACGATAGATAAACTTGAATCAATTGAAGGTTTCCATGTTGAAATTTCAGAAGAGGAATTTATTAAACTCGTTAATGATAATCAAGTTGCTGTTATCGGACAATCTGGTAACTTAACACCAGCAGATAAAAAATTATATGCATTAAGAGATGTAACTGGTACGGTAAACTCTATTCCATTAATCGCCTCTTCTATTATGAGTAAGAAAATTGCTGCTGGCGCTGACGCAATTGTATTAGATGTTAAAACAGGTAATGGTGCATTTATGAAGACAATTGCTGATGCTGAGAATTTAGCACATGCTATGGTAAGTATCGGTAATAATGTTGGTAGAAATACAATGGCAATTATTTCAGATATGAGCCAACCATTAGGTCGTGCTATCGGTAATGCTTTAGAATTAAAAGAAGCGATTGATACATTACAAGGTGAAGGGCCTGAAGACTTAACTGAATTAGTGTTAACATTAGGTTCTCAAATGGTAGTACTTGCTGGTAAAGCTGATTCGCTTGATCAAGCACGTCAACTATTATTAGATGCTATTAAAGATGGTTCGGCGTTAGCTAAATTCAAGACATTTTTAGAGAACCAAGGTGGCGATGCATCAGTAGTGGATGCGCCTGAAAAGTTACCAACTGCGAAATATCAAATTGATTATAAAGCTAAAACAAGCGGTGTAGTAGCAGAACTAGTTGCTAATGAAATTGGTGTAGCATCAATGATGTTAGGCGCTGGTAGACAAACTAAAGAAGACGATATCGACTTAAGTGTAGGTATTGTATTAAATAAAAAAGTAGGCGATAGCGTCAATGAAGGTGATTCGCTATTAACGATTCATAGTAATCGCGAAGATATTGATGATGTGATTGCTAAACTTGATGAAAGCATTACAATTAAAGACCAAGCAACTGCACCAAATTTAATTCATAAAATTATTACAGAGTAGGAGTGTTTCATTATGACGACACCTTTTAAAAGAGTACATTTAATTGTTATGGACTCAGTAGGTATTGGTGAAGGACCAGATGCGGCAGCATTTAACGATGAAGGATCACATACACTTAAACATACATTAGAAGGTTTCAATCAAGAATTACCTAATTTACAACGTTTAGGTTTAGGTAATATTGACGATTTACCTGTTGTAAATAAAGTAGAACACCCAGGAGCATTCTACACTAAATTAAGTGAAGCTTCTGTAGGTAAAGATACGATGACAGGCCACTGGGAAATTATGGGGCTTAATATTATGCAACCCTTCAAAGTGTATCCTAATGGCTTCCCTGATGAATTAATTCAAGAAATTGAATCAATGACTGGACGTAAAGTCGTAGCTAATAAACCGGCATCAGGTACTGCAATTATTGATGAACTTGGTGAACATCAAATGAAGACAGGGGATTTAATCGTTTATACAAGCGCTGATCCTGTACTACAAATTGCTGCACATGAAGATATTATTCCATTAGAAGAACTTTACGATATTTGCGAAAAGGTTCGCGAGTTAACGAAAGACCCTAAATATTTAATTGGTCGTGTCATTGCTCGTCCATACGTTGGTGAACCTGGTAACTTCACACGTACATCAAACCGTCATGACTATGCGTTAAAACCATTTGGTAAAACAGTTATGAATAGTCTTAAAGACAATGATTATGATGTTATTGCAATTGGTAAAATTAATGATATTTATGATGGCGAAGGCGTAACTGAAGCGATACGTACGAAAAATAATATGGATGGCATGGATCAATTAATTGAAGTAGTTAAGAAAGACTTCAATGGTATTAGTTTCTTGAACTTAGTTGACTTTGATGCATTGTATGGTCATCGTCGTGATAAAGAAGGGTATGCACAAGCGATTAAAGATTTCGATGAACGCTTACCTGAATTAATTGATAACTTACAAGAAGATGATTTAGTTATTATTACTGCTGACCATGGTAACGATCCAATTGCCGATGGTACAGACCATACGCGTGAATATATTCCAGTATTAATGTTTAGCCCTAAAATTAAGGAATACCACGAATTATCTGGTGATACAACATTTAGTTCTATTGGGGCGACTATCGCAGATAACTTCAACGTAGAATTACCGGAATTCGGTAAAAGTTATTTAAAAGAAATGGGAGTTGAACGTTAATGAAATTCTTTCGTTATTTACTTGGCTTAGCGTTTGGTACAGCAGGCGTTTTACATTTTACTAATGAACGTCAATTTAGAAATATTGTGCCAGATTATTTGCCATTACAAAAAACAGCAGTGTTAGTAACGGGTGTCTTTGAAATCTTCTTTGGCATTATGTTATTAGTTAAACGACCAGCAGATTGGTTGAAAAAAGGTATGAATTTATTCTTATTATCTGTTTTTCCTGCTAATGTTTATATGGCTCGTAAAAAATTACCATTAGGTGATAAACAAGTGCCTACATGGGCATTATATTTAAGATTACCATTGCAATTTGTTTTAATGGGTCTTATTAAAAAATTATAAGTAGAACTTTAAATTCTTTTAAATGGATGTTCATTTAAAGGCGTTCTTAGATAGATGTTCACTTACTTAAGTTGCTACGCCTTCCTGGAGTGCCGTCTCAGCCTCGATCTTCGACTGGCACTGCTCCCCTAGGAGTCTTCGCAACTACGTTTCGTAATCTATCTTAGAACGCCTTACCACTAAGGTTCATTTATAGTCAGCATAAGAGTCTTGTTAAAAAATATGAGTGTTTTATATCAAGAATTGTATTAAAAACCTAAAAAATCACCTCTTCTATCGTTAATAAGAAGCGGTGATTTCTTTTTAGTTAATTTAATTTTATTTACCTTCTCCGAAAACGTCGTTCCATTGATCGCGTTTGTCTAAGAATGCTTGAGCAATTTCTTTAGCCCCTTCTAGAGAGTGGCTTGCAGCCCATCCGCATTGTACTTCATTACAAGCAGGTACTTCAGTAGCTTCTAACACATCATTTAATGTTTTTTCAATAATGTTTAACACATCATCGTAATCATCATGATTAATGAATGATACGTAGAAACCTGTTTGACAACCCATTGGGCTTAAATCAACTACTTTATCAGTATGGTTTCTAATATTTTCAGCCATTAAGTGTTCTAAAGAATGTAATCCAGGCATTTCCATATGTTCTTTGTTAGGTTGTTTGAAACGTATATCGTATTTTTTAATAATATCTCCATTTAAACCTTCCATTGTGCCTGCTAAGCGTACAAATGGTGCAACTACTTTAGTATGATCTAAGTTAAAGCTTTCAACGTTCATTTTTGGCATAAATGTTCCTCCTAAATAAGATAATCATTTTAGTTTCTTCAATAAGTTGATTGTAACAAGACCGCTCGGTATTTACAATTTTGCTAACTGAGGCAGCATACTATGTGCTTGAAATCATTCTAATAAATATTGTGAGAAAATTTTGTAAATATAGATAAATTTAATGACAATAGATATTAAATCCGATAAAATAGGTAATAATTCATTTGAATACGATTAAACCAAGACTTAAGCATAGCTTATAATGTGAGGTTAATTTCGGCTATAAAAGGGAGTTATGATTTTATGAGTAATAAACAAGAAATTTTAGATTATATAGAGAATAAAAAATATGATTATGTTGAAATTAGTCATCGAATCCATGAACGCCCTGAATTAGGTAACGAAGAAATATTTGCATCAAGAACATTGATTGATAAATTAAAAGACAATGGATTTGACATTGAAACTGATATTGCTGGTCATGCTACAGGCTTTATTGCTACCTATGATTCGGAAAAAGAGGGACCAACGATTGGCTATTTAGCTGAATATGATGCATTACCTGGATTAGGACATGCATGTGGTCATAATATTATAGGAACATCAAGCGTATTAGCTGGTTCAGCATTGAAACAAGTGGTCGACCATGTTGGGGGTAAAGTGGTCGTTTTAGGTTGTCCTGCTGAAGAAGGCGGTGAGAACGGTAGTGCCAAAGCTTCCTATGTGAAAGCTGGCGTTATCGATGATATAGACATAGCGTTAATGATTCATCCTGGTAATGAAACATATCCAACTATAAACACATTAGCCGTTGATGTATTAGACATTAAATTTTATGGTAAGAGCGCGCATGCTTCTGAAAATGCGGACGAGGCATTGAACGCTTTGGATGCTATGATTTCTTACTTTAATGGTGTCGCTCAACTAAGACAACATATTAAGAAAGGACAACGTGTGCATGGTGTCATCCTTGATGGCGGTAAAGCGGCAAATATTATACCTGACTTTACACATGCACGTTTCTATACACGTGCTAGAACACGTAAAGAATTAGACGTACTAACTGAAAAAGTAAACCAAATTGCTAGAGGTGCCGCGATTCAAACGGGATGTGATTATGAATTTGGACCTATTCAAAATGGTGTAAATGAGTTTATTAAGACGCCTAAACTTGATCAACTTTTCGAAAAATATGCGAACGAAGTAGGCGAAGAAGTAAGTCATGATGATTTTGGTTTCGGTTCTACAGATACGGGTAATGTCAGTCATATAGTACCTACGATTCACCCTCACGTGAAGATTGGGTCTAGAAATTTAGTTGGTCACACGCATCGATTTAGAGAAGCAGCTGCTAGTGTTCATGGTGATCAAGCATTAATTAGAGGGGCTAAAATAATAGCTTTAATGGGCTTAGAATTAATTGAAAATAAGGGATTGTTTGATGATATTGTTCAGCAGCACTCTCATATAAAGGGGCAAATTAAATAATGGCAGAGAACACTAAAAGACCTATGTTGACGTTAAGTGATTTATATGATGAAACGATTGTATATAATTCAAGACCTTCATATATCGCAAATCCATGGCTTAAGCCTGAAGAACATCAGTCTAACTTTTTAACAGGAAGAGAAATGATTATTGCAGATAAGATGCCGATGATTGTACATGAAGCAAGCGCTACGGAAAGATTACAACAATTATTTGATATTATCGGTAAATCTATTCCTGAACATATTTATAAGTTTCATAATCGTGAAACTTATGAACATTTATTAAATGAGATTGCTGAAGATAAAGGGAAAAAGATTTATTTCCAATATGTTCATAGTGATGATGTGATTGACGAAGATACGTACGCTGTCAATAAAGAGGTATTTATCGCGTTAAATAACAAAGCACGTATACCAGAATGGACAAACAATAACTATTTACCAGATCGAGAAATTGTTGCTATTAATGATTTCAAAGCACGTGTTAAAGATTGGTCATTCCCATTTGTAATTAAACCAGGGGATGAGTTACCGACTGCTGGTGGATATGGCGTAATGATTTGTTATAACGAAGAGGATTTAGAAAAAGCAACAAAACGAATTTTTGATGCGACTGATGCAACAGATAATTTAATTATTGAGCAGAAAATTGAAGCGGTTAAAAATTACTGTGTGCAATACGCTTATTCAGAAGAATTAGGAATTAAATATCTCGGTACAGCACATCAAATTACGAACGAATATGGTTTTTATGCAGGTAATGAAAATGTTCATGAAGTACCACAAAAAGTAATTGATGCTGGTCGCGAGATTATGGAAAACGGCGTGGAACTAGGTTTCTTTGGTGTAGCAGGATTTGATTTATTATTAGATAAAAATGGTGATGTCTTTGCTATTGATTTGAACTTTAGACAAAATGGTTCTACAAGCATGCTTTTACTACAACATGAGTTAAATCCTAATTATCAGAAGTTTTATAGTTATTTCTCTCGAGGAGATAATGAACACTTCTTTAATGTCATTCTTAAATATGTGAAAAAAGGCGTGCTTTATCCGTTATCTTATTATGATGGAGAATGGTTCGGCGAAGATAAAGTAAAATCACGTTTTGGTTGTATTTGGCATGGGGATTCAAAAGAAGAAGTAGAAGAATTAGAAAAAGCATTTATAGCAGAACTTGATAAATCAGAATTATAAGAATATTGTGACTTGTAAATATAAAATAAAGCGGCTGGGACAATAATAAAGTGTCTCAGCCTTCGTTGACATATTGGCAGTAGCTGACTGATTTGAAAATGCGCTTGAAGCAAGCTTTTTCAAATCTAGTCATCCTTGCCTGGTGGGCGGGGCCCCAACATAGAGACTTTCGAAAAGAAAGTCTACAAACAAAGCAAGTTGGGGATACGACGAAATTAGTTTTTAATTTCTGTCCCACTCCCTTTATGCATTATTCTCCTAAGTGTAGTGCACCTAATGCACCTGAAAATGCACCATTTTCAATATAGAATGGTTTGCATCCTCTTAAAACTGTGTAATCTTCAATTACTTCACGTAATAAAGAGTTGTTATTGAACGATGAACCAATATAAACAACATTCTCAGTTTTATATTCACGTGCAACTGTAATAGCCATTGTTGTAATAACTTCTCCTACTACTCCAACTACTGAAGCCAATTTATTAGGGGCAGTGAAGTCTACATCCATATTATGAAGAACGTTACCAAAGTTTGCTGCTGTTAGTTCTCCAGAAATAGGAGGTTCAGTGTCTTTGTAAATATGTTTGACTTTAAGATCTATCGTATCTCGATCACCAGCTTGTGCAAGGTTTGTTAACTGCTCATAGTCTGAGATTTGAGTTAAAAGAAAGCCTAGACCCTGAATCATACCTCCGCCTGTACCGATACCGCCTACACGTTGTTGCTGTTTTCCATCAAAATAGTGTAAAGAAGTTCCTGTACCAACGTTCGCAAAGATATATTCTGTAATATCGTGACCTTGTTCTTTAAGTAGTATACCAAGGCCTTTAGAAGAAGCATCAAATTCCACAAAAGTATTAGAGGAAGTATTTAAGTTTTCAGCAATCACACCTGCATTTCCGCCAGTTAAGCTAATTGTTTCAAATGTTTCATTATTTAACCATGTGATAACTTTATGTATATCAGTAGTTAGTTCAGTATGGTAAGTACGTTCATTATCTTGTTCTTGAACGATTTTTATTAACGTACCTCCTGCGTCAATACCTACTTTCATTTCATTCACCTCGTGATTTTATATGTCATACTAATAGTAAATGAAATTTGCTGAATTACAATAGCTTAATTTTAAAAAAATAAAAGTTTAAAGAGTAACAACTAAATTGAATAGGATAAAAATTGGAATAACAAAGGAAAACATCTATAATAATATGTAACTTAATTGGAAGGTTTAGGGGAGAAGACATGACTATCAAAAAGCAATTTGAAAATATTATAATTCAAGAATTTGAAGAGAAATATCGCCAAGATGTTATGAACTTTGAATTGAGCGAACGCCAACAAATTTATTCATCTTTACCCAAAACAGTATTAGAAGAAGCGTTAAATGATGACAACAGAATTGCGAATATTGCGATAAATGAAGAGGGAGATGTAGTAGGATTCTTTGTGTTGCATCAACACTATCAACATGAAGGTTACGATACTCCGGAAAATGTCGTTTATGTGCGTTCATTATCAATTAATGAGAAATTTCAAGGACATGGTTATGGCACGACTATGATGATGTATTTACCACAATATGTTCAAGCACTGTTTCCAGATTTCAATCATTTGTATTTAGTGGTGGATGCTGAAAATAAAGGTGCATGGAATGTATATGAGCGTGCAGGGTTTATGCATGCTGCTACGAAAGAAGAAGGACCCATCGGTAAAGAAAGATTATATTACTTAGATTTAGATTCTAAGCATGTCTCATCATTACGTTTAGCTGAGAATGAAGATTCAAGTATTGCTTCTTATAAAGTTGTAGATTTATTAAAAGATAACCAAAAAGTAGGGTTTATTGCGCTTGAACAACGTGAGGATAGAGTGAATATCGCCGCAATTGAAGTGAATAAGGATCAGCGCAAAGAAGGTATCGCTGAAAGTGCGCTACGTCAACTACCTACATATATTCGTAAACATTTTAAAGACATTAAGACAATAGTCATCACATTATTTGGGGAAAATAACGAACTAAAATCATTATGTATTAATAGTGGATTTGTTGAAATGAATCAATGTGAGGATTTAGTGATTTTTGAAAAATATATAAATTACTAAGAGAATAGCAATTGCGAAATCACTTGTTGTCATTTATAATTTATCTTTGTTACTATTAATTAATGAAAATTAACGAGTTATTATAAAATCCTTCGAAAGGAAGTTAAGTTATAATGAAAATTCAAGATTATACTAAAGAAATGGTTGACGAAAAATCATTTATCGATATGGCTTACACTTTATTACATGACAAAGGTTCAACAATGAACTTATATGATATCATTGATGAATTTAAAAATTTAGGCGACTATGATTATGAAGAAATTGAAAATCGTGTGGTACAATTCTACACTGATTTAAATACAGATGGTCGTTTCTTAAATGTTGGGGAAAACCAATGGGGTCTTCGTGACTGGTATTCAGTAGATGACATTGAAGAAAAAATCGCACCAACAATTCAAAAATTCGACATCCTTGATGATGACGATGAAGAAGATAAAAACCTTAAATTATTAGGCGATGATGAAATGGACGATGACGAGGATATTCCAGCTCAAACGGATGACCAAGAAACGTTAAACGATCCAGAAGATGAAGAAGTTGAAGATGAAATCAATGATTCTGATATTGTGATTGAAGAAGACGATGATGAAGACATCGCTGAAGAAGAGGAAGAAGCATTTGAGGATGAAGAAGATTTCAACGACTAAATTTTAGTTTTGATTGACTTTTATTAAAAAGATGTTAAAATTTTATTCGGGCTCCTTTAAATAGGACACGTGTATAAATTTTATACGCTCCCCTTGCATCTATGTGAGAGGGAGCGATTTTTTTATTTTATTAACTTTTAATTATGAGTAATTGTTTAGTAAGGAAGCATCCCTTTATTAATTAGGAGGTCAGGAAATGACAAAATTTATTTTTGTAACAGGCGGAGTAGTGTCATCATTAGGTAAAGGTATCACAGCCGCTTCTCTAGGAAGATTGTTAAAAGATAGAGGTCTTAAAGTAACGATTCAAAAATTTGATCCATATTTAAACGTAGACCCAGGTACAATGAGTCCTTATCAACATGGAGAGGTATTTGTTACAGACGACGGTGCTGAAACTGACTTAGACTTAGGACATTATGAACGTTTTATAGACATTAATTTAAATAAATATTCAAACGTAACAGCTGGTAAAGTTTATTCTCACGTATTGAAGAAAGAACGTCGTGGTGACTATTTAGGTGGTACAGTACAAGTAATCCCACATATCACTAATGAAATCAAAGAAAGATTATTATTAGCTGGAGAAAGTACAAATGCTGATGTAGTTATCACTGAAATCGGTGGTACAACTGGTGATATCGAATCACTACCATTCATTGAAGCGATTCGTCAAATTAGAAGTGACTTAGGTCGTGAAAATGTTATGTACGTACACTGTACTTTATTACCATACATTAAAGCAGCAGGCGAAATGAAAACGAAACCTACACAACACAGTGTAAAAGAATTACGTGGATTAGGTATTCAACCAGACCTTATCGTCGTACGTACAGAATATGAAATGACACAAGACTTAAAAGATAAAATTGCTTTATTCTGTGATATCAATAAAGAAAGTGTTATTGAATGTAGAGACGCGTCTTCATTATATGAAATTCCATTACAATTAAGTGCACAAGACATGGATGATATCGTTATCAAACGTTTAGATTTAGATGCTAAATACGATACACAATTAGATGAATGGCAATATTTATTAGATACAGTAAACTCATTAGACGGCACAATTACAATTGGTTTAGTAGGTAAATACGTTAGCTTACAAGATGCTTATTTATCTGTCGTAGAATCATTAAAACACGCTGGTTATCCATTGAAGAAAGACGTTGTCGTTAAATGGATTGATTCAAGCGAAGTTACAGATGAAAATGTAGAAAGCTACTTAAGCGATGTAGATGGTATCTTAGTACCTGGTGGTTTCGGATTTAGAGCAAGTGAAGGAAAAATCTCAGCAATTAAATATGCACGTGAAAACAACGTACCTTACTTCGGTATTTGTTTAGGTATGCAATTAGCAACAGTTGAATATGCAAGAAATGTATTAGGATTAAAAGGTGCACATTCAGCAGAATTAAATCCAAATACGCCTTATCCAATTATTGACTTACTTCCTGAACAAAAAGACATTGAAGATTTAGGTGGTACATTACGTTTAGGATTATATCCATGTACAATTAAAGAAGGTACATTAGCACATCGTATTTATGATGCTACTAACATTGAAGAAAGACATCGTCATCGTTACGAATTTAACAATGAATACAGAGAACAACTTGAAGAGAACGGTATGGTATTCTCAGGAACTAGCCCAGATGGACGTTTAGTTGAAATGGTAGAAATTCCTGAAAATGACTTCTTCGTAGCTTGTCAATTCCATCCTGAATTTTTATCAAGACCTAATAGACCGCAAGCAATCTTTAAAGCATTTGTAGAAGCGGCTTATAAACATCAAACTAAATAATTTTATTTAAAAGCCCCTCCTTTCTTAAATGTGAGAAAGGAGGGGTTTTTACATTATAGTTATAGATCTAAATCGCGTGTCATTTCAATCATTTGCGTATAAATCTCATAATAAATGTAATTAAATGCCATCGTATGAGGTTGAACGATTTTATCATAATCTTCTGTATAAACAATCGGACGAGGCGTAGCTAAATTAACAAAGTGTAGAAGATGTTCAGGGAAATCTTCTTCTTTAGGACGATTACAAATCAAAACAAAATCGATATCTTGAGCAAGTAAATCTTGCACATCTTTAGCGACTTCCTCAGTATAAAAAGGAGAAAAAAGTAAAACACGATCTGTAGAATCAATCTTAGAGATAGAGTTGATTTCAGATAGTCGCTTTGAAGATTGTAGTCGTTCTTCGCTTTCTAAGATAAAAGGTTCGAAGAATTTTAAATCTCCATAACCTTTAATATAAACATAGCCTTCACCGCCAATTGCTTGTATTAAACATTGTGCTGCCATTTGAATATCTAACGCTTGATCTTCCAAACGATTAAATATACCGGTTAATTGTGTATGTAATATTTTAGACATGTTTATCCTCCATTTCATAAGTATTGTAATGAAATGTGCAAGGTTATGCAATTCTCTGGAATTGTAATTTTGCTTACAAATTTTTGATATTTAATGATTTATATGTTTGAACAGGTATAAACATGCATTTAAAATTCTTTTCTGATATAATGATTTTGAAAAAATTGTGCAATTGCACCCAAGGAGGAACTTTCATGCCATTAGTTTCAATGAAAGAAATGTTAATCGATGCAAAAGAAAATGGTTATGCTGTTGGTCAATACAACATCAATAACTTAGAATTTACACAAGCAATTTTAGAAGCTTCACAAGAGGAAAATGCTCCAGTAATTTTAGGTGTATCAGAAGGGGCTGCTCGTTACATGAGTGGTTTCTATACAGTAGTAAAAATGGTTGAAGGTTTAATGCACGACTTAAATATTACTGTACCAGTAGCAATTCACTTAGACCATGGTTCAAGTTTCGACAAATGTAAAGAAGCAATCGATGCAGGTTTCACATCTGTAATGATTGATGCTTCACATAGCCCATTTGATGAAAACGTTGAAATCACTTCTAAAGTAGTTGAATATGCACACCAACACGGTGTATCAGTAGAAGCTGAATTAGGTACAGTTGGCGGACAAGAAGATGACGTTGTTGGCGGTATCATCTATGCTGACCCTAAAGAATGTCAAGAATTAGTAGAAAGAACTGGTATTGATGCATTAGCACCTGCGTTAGGCTCAGTACACGGTCCTTACAAAGGCGAACCTAAATTAGGTTTCAAAGAAATGGAAGAAATCGGTGCTTCAACGGGTTTACCATTAGTATTACATGGTGGTACTGGTATCCCTACAAAAGATATCCAAAAAGCAATCCCTTATGGCACTGCTAAAATCAATGTAAACACTGAAAACCAAATTTCTTCTGCTAAAGCAGTAAGAGAAGTTTTAAATAATGACCAAGATGTTTACGATCCACGTAAATACTTAGGACCTGCTCGTGAAGCAATCAAAGAAACAGTTAAAGGTAAAATTAGAGAATTTGGTACATCAAATCGTGCTAAATAATTAAACTTTTAATGAGTTTATCAAATAACTAATTTAAATGGAGTGTAACTCTGAATTCATATTTGAATTCTAGTTCACTCCATTTTTTATTTATAGCAATTTTGAATTAATAATTTTTTGAAAATGATTTATAATACTATTATACATAATACCTTTTAAAGGTTTTATACGATTACCAGATATTATTT
>NZ_PPRC01000063.1 GCF_002902565.1 Staphylococcus petrasii
GAGTCACTATCTGATGTGCTTGCACTTGCTGAGTCTGAGTCACTCTCACTTGTTGATGTTGACTCACTGTCTGATGTGCTTGCACTTGCTGAATCCGAGTCACTTTCACTCGTTGATGTTGACTCACTGTCTGATGTGCTTGTACTTGCTGAGTCTGAGTCACTCTCACTTGTTGATGCTGAATCACTATCTGAGGTACTTGCACTTTCTGAATCGGAATCACTTTCACTCGTTGATGTTGACTCACTGTCTGATGTGCTTGCACTTGCTGACTCTGAGTCACT
>NZ_PPRC01000064.1 GCF_002902565.1 Staphylococcus petrasii
TATCATAATAATTTAATGATTATGGTTATTTAATCATTATAAATATATTCATTGGAAAAATTAATTTATATTATATATAATTATATTAAAGGAGGAATGTCCTATGTATAAAAATATATTATTAGGCGTCGACACACATTTAAAAAATGAAAAAGCATTAAAAGAAGTATCTAAATTATCTGGTGAAGATACTGTCGTTACAATCTTTAATGTAATTGGAGAACAAGATGCTCAAGCTTCTATCAAAGCGGGTACACATCTAAATGAACTCACTGATAAACGCAGTGAAGAACTTGAAAAAACTCGTTCTATTTTAGATGACTATGGCATTAGCTATGATCAAATCATCGTGCGAGGTAATCCTAAAGATGAACTTGTGAAACATGCTAACAGTGGTAAATACGAAATCGTTGTATTAAGTAACCGTAAAGCTGAAAGTCAAAAGAAATTTGTACTAGGTAGTGTCAGTCACAAAGTAGCTAAACGTGCAACTATTCCAGTATTAATTGTTAAATGACTATATTTTATAGTAGAAAACTCCTATTATAGAGTGACTTGAAACCTTAATTGTTCACTCATATAATAGGAGTTTTTCAATTTATCGTAAAGTTTTAATACGAACTTTTTTAATGATTTATTTTAAAATTCTACAGCTTCACCAGGTTCTAAAATTTGAACTTCCCCTTCTGTTACTGCATCTTTAAATTCTTGAGGATTTTGTTCGATTAATGAGAAAGTATTGTAGTGGATTGGCACTGAAATTTTAGGTTTAATAAATTCATTAATTGCATAACTAGCATCATCAATACCCATTGTGAAGTTATCACCAATTGGTACGAAACATACATCTACTGGATGGCGTTCTGCAATTAATTTCATATCACTGAATAAGCCTGTATCGCCAGTGTGATAAATTGTTTTACCTTCAGCTTCAATAATCACACCCATTGGCATACCTAAATAAACTGGAATACCATCTTCGTGAGTGAAGCTTGAACTATGGAATGCTTGAACATATTTCACAGTACCGAAATCAAATTTAGCTTTTCCTCCAATATTCATGCCGTGAACATTTTCAACGCCATGATATGTTGAAAGATAACCTTGTAATTCTGCTGAACCGATCACAGTAGCGTGATTACGGTTTGCAAGCTCAACCACATCGCCAAAGTGGTCGGCATGACCATGCGTTAAAATAATATAATCCACATCTAATCTTTGTTCATCTAAATCACATTTATCATTACCAGAAATAAATGGATCTACGATTACTTTTTTTCCGTTCCCTTCGAAATAAATAGTAGATTGACCATGAAATGAAAGTTTCATAATTGATAACCTCCTAATAGCTTGTTAATTGTAGTATACCCTAGGACATAAATTTTATAACACTTTTTATTTAAAATGCGCGTGATAACGTACCTCTATTAGTTCATCTTTTCAAAAAAGCCTAATTTGAGGCTCTTCAAAAATTATTCGATTATTTTGAATTTCTTCTTTAATAGACGTAAAATTAATACCAAAGAACTCAAGGAGGATAATTATTTTATGACAAAAATAGACGAAATTACACAAGCGTTACATAATGAAAATGCTGATGCAGCATGGATTACGACTCCACTCAATGTCTTTTACTTTACAGGTTATAGAAGTGAGCCTCATGAAAGATTGTTAGCAGTATTGATTACTGCCTCAGGTGAGAAGACTCTTTACTGTCCTAAAATGGAAGTTGAAGAAGCGAAAGCCTCATCTTTTGATGGCAAAATCATTGGCTACTTAGATACAGAAAATCCATTTGATATTGAACCTCATACTTTTAACAAGTTATTAATTGAGTGTGAACATTTAACAGTTAAGCGCCAACGCGAACTTACTGAGAACTTTGATGTCACTGAATATGGCGATATCGACCAAACTATTAAAAATTTAAGAAATATTAAGAATAATGATGAAATTAATAATATTAAAGAAGCCGCTAAGTTAGCTGATAAATGTATTGAAATTGGTGTTGATTTCTTAAAAGTTGGCGTTTCAGAACGAGAAGTCGTTAATCATATTGAAAATGAAATTAAAAAGTTTGGCGTAAGTGAAATGAGCTTTGATACAATGGTATTATTCGGCGATCACGCTGCTTCTCCTCACGGCACTCCAGGCGATAGAACTTTAAAAGATAATGAATATGTTTTATTTGATTTAGGCGTTATTTATAATCACTACTGTAGCGATATGACGCGTACGGTGAAATTTGGAACACCTTCAGATAAAGCCCAAGAAATTTATAATATTGTGTTAGAAGCTGAAACTGAAGCAATTCGTTCTATTAAAGCAGGCGTGCCATTAAATGAAATTGATAAAATTGCACGTGATATTATTACAAATGCGGGTTATGGTGAGTACTTCCCTCACCGTCTAGGTCATGGTTTAGGACTTGAAGAACATGAATATCAAGATGTATCAAGTACAAATACTAATAAGTTAGAAGCGGGCATGGTCATTACTATTGAACCAGGTATTTATGTACCAGGAGTAGCTGGTGTTCGTATCGAAGATGACATTTTAGTAACTAAAGATGGTTACGAAATCCTAACTCATTATGAAAAATAATTAAAAAAATCCAGTTGAGATGGACAATATCCTCTCAACTGGATTTTTATTATAATATATCGATTAGTCTTCTTTTAAAGCGTCTTCGATAGTAGTGTATTCTAAATCAAATGCTTCAGCTACACCTTTATGAGTTACATGACCTTTATAAGTGTTTAAACCTAAAGATAATGCATGGTTAGCTTTAAATGCTTCACGGTAACCTTTATTAGCTAATAATTGAGCATATGGTAATGTGGCATTGTTTAAAGCAATTGTAGACGTACGAGGTACAGCACCTGGCATATTAGCTACAGCATAATGAACTACGCCATGTTTAACGTAAGTAGGATCATCATGAGTAGTAATCTTATCAGTAGTTTCAAAGATACCACCTTGGTCGATAGCGATATCAACGATTACTGAACCGTCTTTCATTTGTTTAATCATATCTTCAGTAACTAAGCTTGGCGCTTTAGCACCAGGAATTAGAACGGCACCGATTACTAAATCACTTTGTTTAACTTGTTCTTCAATATTTAATGGGTTAGACATAATAGTGTTTACACGACCATCAAATAAATCTTCTAATTCAGCTAAACGTTTAGGGTTAACGTCTAAGATAGTAACATCTGCACCTAAACCTAAAGCGATTTTAGCAGCATTTGTACCAGCTTGACCGCCACCGATGATAGTTACTTTACCTTTTGGTACTCCAGGTACTCCGCCAAGTAAAATTCCCATTCCGCCATTAATTTTTTGTAAGAATTCAGAACCTACTTGAGCAGACATACGTCCAGCTACTTCACTCATTGGTGTTAATAATGGTAATGAACGGTCAGGTAATTGAACCGTTTCGTATGCAATACCTACTACTTTATTATCAACTAACGCTTGAGTTAATTTTTCTTCATTAGCTAGATGTAAGTATGTGAATAAGATTAATCCTTCTCTGAAGTATTTGTATTCTTCTTCTAATGGTTCTTTAACTTTGATTACCATTTCTACATCCCAAGCTGCAGATTGATCAGATACAATTTGAGCACCTGCTTTTTCATAATCTGCGTCTTCAAAGTATGAACCTGAACCTGCATCTTTTTCAACAAGCACTGTATGTCCTTGTTCAACTAATGCATGTACACCACTTGGTGATAAACCAACTCTGTTTTCGTTATTTTTTATCTCTTTTGGAATACCAATTTTCATTCCATCCACCTCCAACACCATCGTAACGCTAAACAGATGAAAGCGCAATCAGAAAAAGTACACATTATTGTTAAAATATAAATATTAAATATTCTGAAATTTGTGGTAAAATATAAGTAAGAAAAGCTAAGGGGGTTATTAAGATGTTAACTTATAAAAACATTTTAATCGCAGTTGATGGTTCACATGAAGCAGAGTGGGCTTTCAACAAAGCCGTAGACGTAGCTAAACGTAACGACGCCAAATTAACAATTGTAAACATTATTGATTCAAGAACATATTCTTCTTATGAAGTTTATGATGCACAATTCACTGAGAAATCTCGTGGTTTCTCTGCAGAGTTATTAAAAGGTTATCAAGAAGTTGCAACACGTGCAGGAGTAACTAATGTTGAAACACGCTTAGAGTTTGGTTCTCCTAAAGCCATTATCCCTAAAAAATTAGCAAGCGAACTTAAAGTAGATTTAATTATGTGTGGTACTTCAGGTTTAAATGCAGTAGAACGATTTATCGTTGGTTCTGTATCTGAAGCAATTGTACGTCACTCACCTTGTGATGTGTTAGTAGTACGTACTGAAGAAATTCCAGAAGACTTCCATCCAGAAGTTGCTACACCAGAATTCAGACAACAATATTCATAAAATTGAAATCATAATTATAAAGTTAAAGGGTTGCCTCATTTTATAGAGGCACCCTTTTTCTATTTCACCAACATAATTAAAAAAGCCATGATTACATCTTTTAAAGACATAATCATGGCATATTTTTTATATATTATAATTCACCGAATTTTACAGTGTCTCTTGCAATCATAACTTCTTCGTTAGTTGGAATTACAATTACTTTTACAGGTGAATGTGGGTAGTTAATGAATGCTTCTTCGCCACGAATAGCTTCATTTTTCTTAGGATCCCAATAAACACCCATGAATTCTAAACCTTCTAATACTTTAGCACGTACTGTTGATGAGTTTTCACCTACACCAGCAGTGAAGACAATAACGTCTACGCCATGCATTCTTGTAGCATAAGAACCAATGTATTTGTGGATTCTTGAAGCGAATACGTCTAATGCTAATTGAGCACGTTCTTTACCTTCTTCAGCATCGCTTTCAAGGTCACGTAAGTCACTTGAAGTACCTGAGATACCAAGTAAACCAGATTCTTTATTTAATACATTAAGTACTTCATCTGCAGTTTGATCAGTTTTTTGCATAATGAATGGAATTAACGCTGGGTCAATGTTACCAGAACGTGTACCCATTGTTACACCTGCTAATGGTGTGAATCCCATAGAAGTATCGATTGATTCTCCACCATCGATAGCTGCGATTGATGCACCATTACCGATATGACAAGAAATGATACGTAATTCTTCGATTGGTTTATCTAAGATTGCAGCTGCACGTTGTGATACATATTTATGACTTGTACCGTGGAAACCATATTTACGGATACCATAATCTTTATAATATTGATAAGGTAAGCTGTATAAATATGATTGCTCAGGCATAGTTTGGTGGAATGAAGTATCAAATACTGCTACGTGAGGAATATTTGGTAATAATTTTTTGAATGCACGGATACCCATTAAGTTAGCTGGGTTGTGTAAAGGTGCTAATTCACTTAATGATTCAATTTGTTGTTCCACTTCTTCAGTTACTAAAGCTGATTCAGGGAATAATTCACCACCGTGAACAACGCGGTGACCAGTACCAGCGATGTCATTAATGTCATCAATGATACCATGTTTTTTGAAGCTATCTAACATGATGTTAATTGCTTCTTCATGATCTTTAATATCACGAACATCTTTTACTTTTTCACCATTGACTTCAACAGTAAAAATTGAATCTTTAATACCAATACGTTCGATTAATCCTTTAGTAACTAATTCTTCTTCAGGCATTCTAATAAGTTGGAATTTTAAAGAAGAACTACCAGCATTAATCGCTAAAACTAATTTAGACATAAATTATTGTCCTCCAATTTATTAATTAAATATCCATATTTATTTAACCATTAATACAGTTATAATTCAAGAATATGACAGTTTATTTT
>NZ_PPRC01000065.1 GCF_002902565.1 Staphylococcus petrasii
GTATTAACTAAAAATGAAGAGAACAACCAAATGATGTGTTCATTTAAGAGAAGACTACATAGATATTATTAGGTTAAAAATTCATTTCATTTTTCTGATAGTTATAACAATGTTTGTATTATTAATAAAAATTTTTAAGGGGATAGATGAAAGAAAACGTAAAGAAAGTAGTTATTAAGTCGTTATTATTAAGCCAGAGTTTTTTAGCAATAGGGATTATCTCTCATAGTCTGAATGCAAATCATTCAATAGCATTTGCAGAAGAGAAAAAGGTAAATGACCAGGTAAATCAATTAAAAAAACAAACGGTTTCAACTACACAAACTCAGTTAAATAATAAAACTACAAATGCATCTGTCACTATAAATCAAAAAGTAGAGAATGATAATAAGTCAATTAATCAGTCTAAAATGGACAATACCAATGTTTCACAACAAAAACAAAATTATTCACAACAAACACAAAGTCAAAATAATGCAGATAGTAAACCAACTGCCAAACTTTCAATTAACAATTCTCAGAACACATCAATAGCGAAAGTTAATACACAATCTTCGGTTGTAGAAAAAAATAGTTTAAATTCATCATTAGATCAACAAGGTAAGAGCAATTTAACAAATTCAAGTAATGTACAAAATATAAAGACATTAAGCGTGCAAAATCAAAAAGTAGTTGAAAAGAAAATTCCTTCACAAACACAAAAAAATAATTTGGCCAAAGTTAAAAGTGAACCAACAACGGTGAAATCAATTAACCAACCAACAAATACTATTTCAGCGATGTCGTCTCAACCTCAATTAAAAATAAATAAAAGATATTCATATTCTTCTAATCCGGATGTTGAAAAGGAGAATGATATAAAGCGAGTTAAAGCTTCGAATGATGAAAGAATGCGTAATACAGAAGGAAATAGTTCTTATATAAATGATAATAATCCAACATATGAAGGTATATTAAGTATTGAGACTGATAAAATTAATTATAAACCGGGTGAAACAGTAAAAATATATACTGAACATAATAAAAACTTTGTTAAGCCAATTTATAATGAAGCTAAAATCTATTCACATCGACTTGGAGGGTGGGATATTAGTAATCCTCCTTATTACTTTGACAATACTGCGTTAGTAGGTCGCACAACTGATTTTTATAGAAAACCAAATGGTAATTGGGAATCATTAATAGAAATCAAATTACCTAAGAAGATGGTAGATGATGCATTTGATATTGATATTCATAGTTGGAATGATAATCGTATTGTAAATTCTTGGGGAAGTTCGAATCTTCTAACAATCAAAGTATTGAATGATAGTTCAGTTGATAAATTAGGTGGTTATGACTCCTCAGCATTCGATAATTCCACAATTCAAAAATTAGAGTATGATTTACCTAAAATAGTTAAATTTAGTACAGATAAGAAAGTATATAATCCTAATGATACTGTAACGATTACGACTGAAATTGAGGACGAAAGTGACTTAATGTATGTAAGCGCAGATTTATCAACAGTTGAACCAAATAATTATAAAATGGGTTCTCATACGTATATTCCAATGAATTTTGCAAATTTCACTAGAGATTTAGTATTATTAGATAATGGTAATTGGCAAGCTACATTACAGTTTAAACTTCCAAGTTATATTAAAACAGGCACTATAAAAATAAATAGTATTATAGCAGCAGATAAATATGGAAATGAGAGAGTTTATGATCCGTCATATAATGGACAGACTAAAAACAGTATGGTACAAGTTGAAAGAACAGAAAATGTTCAATCATTTACTGTTGACCCGGTTGCAGACTTTTCAAGAGAAATAAGAGGAAAAGCAACTTCTGGTATGATGATTTATGCTTATTCTAATGGTAAAAAGATTGGTCAAGCTCAAGTGGTAGATGGCAAGTATTTTATGAGCATTCCTAAACAAGCAGCTTATTCTAAAATTCAAGTTTATACAGTTAATAAGTATAAAAATAAAAGTAAAGAAGTAACGACAACAGTTTTAGATAAGACTGCCCCTATAAAGCCAACCATTTCTAAACTTGCGCCAAGAACAATTACTGGAAAAGGCGAGATAGGTTCAACGATTTATGTTTACAAGGGGTCAACTAAATTAGGAACGGCAACAGTTACCTCAAAAGGAACGTACTCAATTAATATAAGACCTCAAAGAAAAGGCACAACACTTACTTTATATGCTAAAGATAAAGCAAATAATAAGAGTAGTTTAACTACAATAAAAGTTAAATAATTTAATTTAAAGCATCCAAACCTTTTGTATTGGATGCTTTTTTTATTAAGCTCACATTTATTTGAAATATTAAGTATACTGATAATGTAAAAAGTAATTAATTGATGGAGGGATAGAATGAGCATTTATATTTTACAGCATGTCCCATTTGAGAAACCGGGTATATTAGAGGCGCTTGATGCGAAGGTAATTAAGTTATACGAGCCTGATTACAAGCTACCTGATGCCGCAGATATAGATTTACTTATTATTCTAGGTGGACCTATGAGCGTAAATGATGATATTGAGTGGTTATCACAAGAAAAGAACTTAATTCTCTCTATGATTGAGTACAATAAGCCGATACTTGGTATATGTTTAGGCGCGCAATTAATTGCGAAGGTATTGGGTTCTACCATTTTCCAAAATAAAGAGGGGAAAGAAGTAGGGTTTGGTGAAATTCAGAAAGCGACAAATCAGTATGATTTCTTGCCGGAAAAGTTAGATGTGCTACATTGGCATGGAGAGACGTTCAATTTGCCGGAAGGAGCTACGAGACTGTATCGTTCGGAGCATTGTGAGAACCAAGCGTTTATTTATAATGACAATGTGATTGGTTTGCAGTTTCATATGGAAACTACTGAGGAGACGTTGAAAGATATAGTGGAAGCGGATCGCGCATATATAGAAGGCAATGTATTGAGTAATACGGAGCAGTCTATAATAAATTATGAAATTCCTTCGCAAAATAAAGATATTTTGATGAAAATAATTGAATACATTATGTAATAAAAAATAAGCTAAGATACAGTGATTTAGTATCTTAGCTTATTTTGAATTAATTTAAATCGACGTCGTCATTACCAATACCGTCATGTTCTGGCGACATACCAGGGCCACCAACGTCACCTCTAGGATTATTTGGATTATAACCAATACCTTCTTGTTCATCTTTAGTTAAATTATCTAGTTGTTCTTGTGTCATTTTAGGTTGGTTATACGCAGCTTCTTTTTCTTTAATAGATTTACTCCACTCTGCTGCCATAGCATCAGAAGTTGGTTGTAATTTTCCAGCGTCAACTAGCTTTTGAACTTCAGGAGTTACTTCACTTGTTGAAATAAACCCATCTCCGTTTGTGTCAAAACGCATGATATTATTTGGGTCACTTTCTGAACTCTCGTTATCCTTAGTTTTAGTTTCATTAGTTGAAGTAGATGCAGTTTGTTGCTCTTGATTATTAGTGTTAGTTTGCTGAGTTTGACTTTCTACCGCCGTATCTTGGTTGTTACTGTTACTTTGAGATATTTCATTTGAATTTACGTCTTTAGTTTTAGATTTACTCTTCTCTTGTTGATGATTTTTATTTTCACTTTTAGCTACCGTGTGATTTTGACTTAAAGTATCTTTTACAAAAGTCACCCCGAAAAATACTAAGCCAACTAATATTACTGACAAGATTGCAATAATAAGAATATTAATAACTGTTTTCACTTATATATTCCCCTTAATAATTTAGTTGTTTAACTACTTAATTTTAACTAATTATGGTTGTTGCATCTACTATATTTTTTATTATTCTATTAATTTTATTATAGTAATAACTATTTATTAACACTTTTTAAATATTTCTTAGGAGTCCTCTAAGTCTGTCATAACAGTATTTTAATGAGTTGAAACACGTATACAAGCACTTAGAAAACCTTTTGTTACTTTCAATAAAAAATATTAAAAATAACTATAAATTTAAGTAATATATTTAAAATTTACATAGTAATTTCTATGTAAATAAATTAAAATATTTTTATTAGTGTTAATAAAAAATAAGGAGTGCAACTAAATAAAATGTTCTATGTGTGGAGGAGAAATTGGCAGTAATGATAGATTTTGCCAACATTGTGGGCATGATTTAACAACAACTCAAGTTAGTCACGAGGCTCAAACCCCAACTAAAAATGAGTTCTCTTGTCCAAATTGTCATGAATCAGTTGATTCAAATGATAAGTTTTGTATTAATTGTGGTTATCACTTAATGGAAGGTACCTCATCTGTTACTAATGAAACTTATAATCATAGTCAACCACAGATTGAAAAAGAAATAGCAAACGAGACGAATATCACTCAAGAAGCTAAAAACCTATTTAATAGTACTACTAAATCAATAGGGCGCTTAGCAGGTAATGATGAAGTGTTGAAGTTAGATTTAAAGGATATGTTTTCAGAAGTTTTTAAATCACATGCTAAGCATGAATCTGATGATGTATTTATTGCGGGTACTAGATCTACTACACCTCATATTACCGAAGTCTCAGAAGAATGGGGTAGACCATGGGTATTTTCAAGGGTCTTTTTAGCTTTATTCATTACATTTATAGGTTTATGGTTTTTAGTTAATTCATTTGGTAATAGCAATGCGCTTCCAGGGATGATATTTATTGGTGCATTAATGGTACCTATCTCAGGCGTAATTTTCTTCTTTGAATCTAATGCTTTTCGAAATATCAGTTTCTTTGAAGTTTTAAAAATGTTCTTTGTTGGAGGCGTTTTTTCTTTAATTAGTACGCTTGTCTTATATAATTTTGTATCGTTTAGTGAAGAGTTTCAGGACTTTGGCATTATGACGATTAGAGACGCCTTTCTAATTGGTTTAGTAGAAGAAATAGGTAAAGCAGTTATTGTTATTTTATTCATTAATTACCTTAAAACGAATAAAATTTTAAATGGTTTATTAATAGGAGCGTCAGTAGGCGCTGGATTTGCTGTATTTGAAACAGCAGGTTACATATTAAATGGTGGTACAGACCTTGATGTGATGAGTAGTATTATAATTTTAAGAGGTTGGTCTGCGTTAGGTGGATAGTATGGGCAGCAATTGTTGGAGCTGCAGCAGTTATTGTTAAAGATGAACGTCACTTTACGTGGGGTAATATTTTAGATAAGCGATTTTTATTCTTTTTCTTTACTTCAGTAGTATTGCATTGCATATGGGATACAGATATTACAGTATTAGGTAATATGTATTTAAAACTAGTCATCTTAATTATTATTGCTTGGATTTTTGTATTTGTTTTAATGAAATCTGGGTTGACGCAAGTAAACAAACTTCAAAATGAATATAAAGAATTAGAAGCGAGGTAGAAAAATGAAATACTGTCCAAATTGTGGAAATCCAATTAATGAAAAACAATCTTTCTGTAATAAATGTGGGAATAAATTAGATAATCATGAAGAAAATAATTCTACCGAAGATTATCATCGTGAGCAATATGAACCTAAGCGTGCAAATAAAACTCATTCGAATCGTAACGATTCTTATAACTATTCACAAGATTCTTCTCGTAAAGGATCACCCATTGGCAAAATAGCCTTAATTATTTTTATTGTTTTAGTGGTAGGATTATTACTTTACGGATTATATTATGCGTACAATCAATTTATAGGAAATAATGATAATCAAACTAATACCACTCAACAAGAAACTAATACAACCCATCAAGAAGGAAATAATCAGTCGAACGAATCGCATGGTCCACGTATTGATGTCTTCAGTGATAACTTTGATAAACAATATATTAAATCACCTTCTAAAGATGGATACGCAGGAGTTTATAAAGGAATGACTAAATCAGCTGTTGAAGATAAATACGGTAAGTCTGACGGCAGTATCTTTTTTGATGGGGACACGTATTATAAATATGGAGATATAGCAGCTCTTTACGATAATAATGATGAAGTAACTAGTGTAGTAGTGGCCCCTAATCATGTTTCTGAACAAGATTTTATAAACGTTTATAACGAACCAGATGACCGTGAAAATGGTAACTTAATTTATGATGCTTATAAAGATAATGACTTTAGCGTTATTGTTGTTATTAAAAATGGAGAAGTACTAGCGATTAAAAATATTGATCAGCTACCAAGTACAAGTGAGGAAAGTGATACAGTCACTAGTGCGAGTCAAGCTAAAGATATTGCGCGAGATGCTTTAAGTGATAGTGATTGGATTCATTCTGTAGATGAAGGAAAATCAAGATATAGAGTGAACTATGGAAAAGCAAATGAAGATAAAGCTCATCGCGGAATTATAGTAGAAAAGAGTGACGGATCGACTTCTGAATGGGAGGGAGAAGATTGGTATAATTAATTATTTAATTGTTTATCTTACTACGTTAAAACTTACTAATTATCGCTTCTTCTCTAGAGAATAATATGAAAAATTAAATTTAACACCCTCAAAGTTAGTGAATAAACTAATTTTTGAGGGTGTTTTATACTTAGTCTTTTAAATTATTTATTGTATTTGTCGTGTAGTTCTTTTGTAGCTACTGTTGGTTCGAAATCTTCAGGAATTTGTTCACTGCGTATAACTAATGTGTCGCATGGAGCATAGCGTACGATAGCTTCAGATACTGAGCCTACTATTATACGTTCTACGGCATTTAAACCTGATGAACCACTAATGATTAAGTCTGCGTTAATTTCTTTCGCTAATACTTTAGGAATATAAGTTTTAGGTGAGCCATTATCTAGGCGTGTTTCTACATCGTTAAGGCCAGCGTCTTGAGCGATTTTTTTGTAACCATCTAATAAATCTTCTCCAAAGCTTCCTTCTGTTTTGTCTGTGAATTTAGCAGCGTAGCCCTCATAAGATGAAAATGTTCTAGAATCAACGATATTGGCAATTGTGAGTTTAGCATTGTTTCTATGAGCGATGTCTACAGCTTTGTTAAATGCCCATTCTGCTTCTTGAGAGCCGTCTACTGCAATAAGTATATTTTTATAATAATGCATGTTTAACATTCCTCCCTCTAACTTCACAAATATAATATTAGCATAGTTCACAATATATTTTAAAAGTAGTAATTTTAAAGAAAATATTAATGTAAATTTTTGTATTATTTTATTTGCTTTCTAAAATACTAATCGGGCCATGAGAATTAATAAAAATCATGCTATCAGTTAATTCATTAGGAGAAGCGCTATAATCTGAAATAATCCATTCATAAATCATACCTGTATAAGCGCCTGCGATGTATTGACTTAATAATTTTTCATTAATAGTTGATTTAGTTTCTCGTATTAATACTTTTTTCATAAAACTGATGTAATTATTTTTAAAATAATTATAAAGCTCAAATTTAAACGATTCATCTTTAGTCATTAATACTTTGAAAAGTGTTTGATTATGGAAGATATGATTAAAAACATGGTTAGCAATGTATAATTGAGCATTTGAAACGCTACGGTGTTTATCATAAAAAATAAATGGATCACCAAAAATATTTTTTAAGGTACGTTGTTTAAGATGTGTTTGTAAACTAATGATATCAGTATAATATCGATAAAATGTGGTGCGATTAATGTTAGAGTGTTCGCAAATATCTGTAACACTTATATTAGTCGCATCTTTTTGGTCTAATAAATTTAAATATGAAGAAATAATTTTATTTTTTGTTTCGTTTCTTTTTTGTACATACATAAAAATACCTCTTTCTTCAAAATACAATATAATTAAATAATATGTTTTATTTTGATGTTATAGCATCTTTTATAACTTAACAAGATTACTTATACTGAAGGCAGAAATTTTAAATTGTGACAATTTTTTAAAAGTTTATATAGTTAGATGATTTTCTTATTTAAGAATATAAATATAACAAAGGAGTAGGATGATCATGAATTCAAAATTAGAAGGATATAGTCCAGTAACAGTAATCGGTGCAGGAGCTATCGGCGCTTCATGGACGGCATTATTTTTAGCTAATGGGTTAGAGGTACGTGTGAACGATATTAGTGAAACATTAGAAGAAGATGTAACTAAACAATTAGAACAAATAAAACCAACGCTTAAAGATTTAGGATACGAGGTTGAGAATTTAACTCAAAATCTAACTTTTGAGAAAGATCTTAAAAAGGCTGTAACTGGTGCAAAAATTATTCAAGAAAACGGTCCAGAAAATGTGGAATTTAAACAAAATTTATATGCAGAGTTAGAAGACTATATTTCTGAAGATGCGATTGTCTTATCTTCTTCTTCAAGTATTCCAACTTCTACAATTGTTGAGAAAATGAAAGATAGTAGCAGAGTTTGTATTGGTCATCCATTCAATCCACCTCATTTAATTCCTTTAGTGGAAGTATCATATGGATCTAACACGGATGAAAATGTAATTGAAGAAGTGATGGATTTTTATACTCAACTAGGAAAGAAACCTGTGAAAATCAAAAAAGAAGTAGTAGGTTTTGTAGCAAATCGCTTACAATCAGCATTATTCCAAGAATGTATTCATTTAGTGCTTAACGACGTGGTAGACCCTAAAGATGTAGATACAATTATGGAACAATCTTTAGGTATTAGATGGGCATCTGATGGTCCATTCCTATCATTCTTACTAGGTGGTGGTAAACATGGATTTGAAGGATTTATGAACCATTTGGGTAAACAAATTCCACACATCTGGAAAGATTTGGGTCATCCAGAATTAAATGAAGAAAATACACAAAAATTAATTGAACGTGTTAATGAAAAATATGGTAGTAGAAATATAGATGAGCTTGAACAAGAAAGAGATTCAAAAGAAATTAATGTGATTAGAAATTTAGCTGAAATTAGAGGTGAAGATAGTGAGTAATAAAGAATTAAAAGAGACTTTATTGGACAAATACAATAATAGAATCAACTCTTTCGATCAAGATGACTTTGATATTAATAAAGAACTTGAAACTATTTTAAATGGTATTGGCTATTCTACTTCTGATACAGGAGGAAAAGTTGAATTTTACGGAAAAGATCCTATTCAACCAAGTACTCTTAAATTGGCATCATTAGCTGGTTTAGGTTTAGCGACTAAATCTGTAGCAGTAGCATCACTATGGAAAAAACGTACTGGTGTAAGCCAAGATATTTCTGTTGATATAAGAAAGGCTATCAAAAGGCTTTCACCTTTCTATGAAAGAAAATGGGAAACGTTAAATGGATTTCCTGCTAAAATACAAATCTTTCCAGACAATCCAACACAATTTGATTTTTATCAAACAAAAGATAAACGCTGGGTTATGCCATTAAATCCATATCCTAGCTCTCAAAGACATACATTGGAGTTGTTAAATGCACTACCAAACAGAAATTCAATTTCTCATGCAATTAAACAATGGAATTCATCTGATTTAGAAGAAAAAGCAGCTGAGAAAGGTGTTGTTATGCCAGTAGTTCGTACTGTTCCTGAATTTTTAGAAGAAGAACAGTTTGAATATATCGCAAAACAACCTTTAGTAACAATTGAAAAAATTGGAGAATCAGAACCAGAACCATTTACTAGTAATCCTGAACAACCATTAGAAGGCGTTCGTGCTTTAGGTATGGGACATGTTATTGCAGGTGCCGGTTTAGGACGTGGCCTAGCATTACATGGTGCTGATGTATTAAACGTATGGCGTCCTTCTGAATTTGAAGAAGAATTATTATATTTAACATCTCATGTAGGTATGCGTTCAACTTATTTAGATATTGATAATAGCGCAGAACATCGTCAAAAATTTGATGAGTTATTAAAAGATGCGGATATTTTCTTCTTAAATAAACGTAGCGGCTTTATGACTCAGAAGAATTTAACACCTTATGATTTAGCAGAAAAAAGACCAGGAATTATTCATTGCTCAGTGAGTTGTTATGGTGAAGAAGGCCCTTGGTCTGATAGAAATGGATTTGACCAAACTGCTGGATGTGTGAGTGGTGTCATGGATTTAGAAGGTACGCCCGACCATCCTAAATTACCACCAATTGTAGTAGTTAATGACTATGTTGTTTCTTGGTTATTAGAAGCGGCTGCAATTAAGGCGCTTGAAAGAAGAGCTGAAGAAGGCGGTAGCTATAAAATCCAAGTGAACTTAACACGTGTTTCATTATATCTTCTATCACTAGGTATTTTTGATAAAGCATTTGTTAAAGACACATATAATTCAGATGAGGAACATGCGATTGTAGACCCAGATCAATTTGAAACTGATACACCGTTAGGCCATTATGTAGGTATTACAGAGCAAGTTAAAATGAGTGAAACACCAGGACACTATAAATACACACTTTTACCTAGAGGCTCAAGTCAGCCTGAATGGGAAAGTAAATAAAATATTAATACTTGAAAATGAGATAGACAGTGAAAATCTTTTAATAGAGATTTTCACTGTTATTTTTTAGCTATTAAATTAATTTCAAAGTGATGTATACACCTCTAAAATAATTCTATATGGAAGAAAA
>NZ_PPRC01000066.1 GCF_002902565.1 Staphylococcus petrasii
CCTTCAACACAACAAGATTCTAAAGCAGATACATCAACGACACAAAGTACAACAGAACAACCAACAGAAGAGTCATCTTCAACTACTACTTCAAAAGATAATACAACACAAGACCCAACATCTACTGAAAGTGCTACATCTAATCAAACTGATAATAAAACATCTAGTAAATTAGATAGATCATCAGATGCGACAACACAATCAGATAACACAACTAATACGTTATCTACTACAGATGCGCCATCTATTACTTCAGATAGTTCAGTGGCAGATAAACAAGCATACACGAGTGATGTGGTAGATAGTTTAAATGCAGATACAAGTAATAATACAGACGCAATCACAGATGCAGTAAGTAGTGATGTGAATTTGGAAACAGCAACCCAAGAACAAATTGACAATGCAATTGTAGCTGAAACAATTAAAACAGACTTTTCGAATCCGGATTATGGATTAACTAGTCCGTTTATGACATTAGCAGCCGTAGCACCAATGTCAACAGCATCAACGAATAGTACACCAACTACTTTTGCTTTAAATAGCACTGATACTACATCAAGTACAGGTGGATCTTTAGTAAATGATAAAATTCATATTACAAATGCTAGTTTGACACTTAATCAGAAAAATAACCAACATGATAATAATACGGTTTGGCCAACAAGCAATGAGCAATTAAAATTGTCTGCTGATTATGAACTGGATAATAGTATTAAAGAAGGAGATACATTCACTATAAAATATGGTGATTACATTAGACCCGGTGCTTTAGAACTTCCAGCTAAAAATACACAACTACGTAGTAAGGAAGGTTCAATTGTAGCAAACGGTGTTTATGATGAAGCTACAAATACAACTACATACACTTTTACTAATTATGTAGATCAATATCAAAACGTTACAGGTAGCTTTAATCTTTTAGCAACACCAAAAAGAGAAACAGTAACTAAAGATAAACAAACTTATCCTATGGATGTTACTATCGCTAACCAAGAGGTTAGAGAAAACTTTGTAGTAGATTATGGTAATCATAAAGATAAACTTACAAATGCAGCAGTAGCAAATGTTGATAATGTAAATAATAAACATAATGAAGTTGTTTATTTAAATCAACCTGGGAATAGAATTTATGATGCAAAATACTTCTCAACAGTTCAAAATGGTAATTTTATACCTAATGAGACAAAAGTATATGAAGTGTTAGATAATAATGTTTTAGTAGATAGCTTTAATCCGAATTTAAACGGATCTGCAGTTAAAGATGTAACTAATGAATTTACACCTCGATATAGTCTTAACAATACTAGAGTAGATATAGATCTGAATCGTAGTAATATGAACAAAGGAACACGTTATATTATTACCCAAGCAGTTAAACCGTCAGGTACTGGCAATGTTAAAACAGATTATGCGTTAACACGTTATGGTAATCTAGAATCACAATACGAAACAGGCGTTAAAACTACAACTGTTAGTTATATTAATGGTTCTTCAACAGCACAAGGAGATAACCCAACATACAGTCTTGGGGACTATGTATGGGAAGATATCAATAAAGATGGTATCCAAGATACAGAAGAACTAGGTATTCCAGGTGTTTACGTCATTCTTAAAGATAGTAATAACAAAGAATTACAACGTGCAACAACTGATGATACAGGACATTATCAGTTTAATAACTTACAAAATGGAACATATAATGTTGAATTTGTTATTCCTAATAATTACACTCCATCGCCATCAAACACAATTGATAATGATACTATTGATTCCGATGGTCAAAAAAATGGGGATAATAATGTAGTGGTAGCAAAAGGTATCATTAATAATGCTGACAATATGACTGTTGATACAGGATTTTATAAACCAACATATAATTTAGGCGACTATGTATGGGAAGATACCAATAAAGATGGTATCCAAGATTCTGATGAAAAAGGAA
>NZ_PPRC01000067.1 GCF_002902565.1 Staphylococcus petrasii
GTGCATTATAGCACAATGAGGTAGTGAATACTCGTTGTTTATACTTATATCCTAGCATTAAAGCGTTCAAATGTATTGTTATAAAGCTATATATAAATAAAATTTTAAAATAATTAACTTCAAATTAATAAATAGATATTTTAAGTGAAATTGAAATAATTATTAGATTATGGGGAAGTATCAAATCAAGTGATTAAATTGATTTAATCTGATAATAATGAATTTATCAACGTCTTTAAAACGTGTATAATAGAATTATTGTAAAAAAAGGAGCGAGACATTTTGAATGCGAATGAGTTGTTCGAAAAAATAAGAGTCAAAGAAGTTATTGGAACTTTAGATATAAATGTAAATGATATTACTACAGATTCACGTACAGCAAAAGAAGGAAGTATATTTGTCGCATCAAAAGGATATACTGTTGACAGCCATAAATTTTGCCAGAATGTAGTGGATCAAGGCGCTAAGATTATAGTAGTGAACCACAAACAAGAAATTAATGGCGATGTAACACAAATCATCGTTCCAGATACATTAAGAGTAGCAAGTTTACTTGCTCACACATTATTTGATTATCCTAGCCAAAAGCTAGATACGTTCGGTGTGACAGGTACAAACGGTAAAACATCCATCGCTACGATGATTCATCTCATTTTCAGAGGTTTAGGAAAAGGCAGTGCATACTTGGGGACAAATGGCTTTCAAATTAATGAACAAAAGACTAAAGGTGCAAATACTACTCCCGAAACAGTATCATTAACTAAAAAAATTAAAGAAGCGGTCGATAAAAAAGCTGAAGCAATGACAATGGAAGTTTCAAGTCACGGCTTAGCATTAGGAAGATTACGAGGCGTAGAGTTTGATGTTGCTATCTTCTCTAACCTTACACAAGACCACTTAGACTTCCACGGTACAATGGAAGCTTATGGCCATGCTAAATCATTGCTATTCAGTCAATTAGGCGAAGATTTATCTAAAGAAAAATACGTTGTATTAAATAATGATGATGGTTTTTCAGAATATTTAGCTTCAGTGACACCTTTTGAAATTTTTAGTTATGGTATAGATAATGAAGCACAATTTATGGCGAAGAATATTCAAGAGTCATTACAAGGTGTTCAGTTTGACTTTGTAACTCCAGTTGGCACATATCATGTTCAATCACCGTATGTTGGTAAGTTTAATATTTCAAACATCATGGCTGCAATGATTGCTGTGTGGAGTAAGGGCACTGATATGGAAGATATTGTACGCGTCGTTAAATCATTAGAACCAGTAGAAGGCCGTTTAGAAGTGTTAGATCCATCATTACCGATTGACTTAATTATAGACTATGCCCATACTGCTGATGGTATGAATAAACTTATCGATGCGGTTAAACCGTTCGTCAAACAAAAGCTTATCTTCTTAGTAGGTATGGCTGGAGAACGTGATTTAACTAAAACGCCTGAAATGGGTGCAGTTGCGTGTCGTGCAGACTATGTGATTTTCACACCGGATAACCCAGCGAATGACGACCCTAAAATGTTAACTGGTGAATTAGCCAAAGGTGCTACACATGATAACTATGTTGAATTTGACGATAGAGCTGAAGGCATTAGACATGCGATTGACGTCGCAGAACCAGGGGACACAGTCGTCTTAGCTTCTAAAGGAAGAGAGCCATATCAAATTATGCCTGGACACGTTAAAGTGCCTCACAGAGATGATTTAATCGGCTTAGAAGCAGCTTATAAAAAATTTGGCGGTGGCCCAGTTGAAGATTAAACAACTTTCTGAGCAAAATGAAGTTGTCAATGTATATCTTTATAAAAATGATGAAATAGAACAGCTAATGATAGCTATTCCAGATATGTTTTGGTCTGTAGAAATTGATTATAAAGGCATGAATATAAATGAAATTGAAGAAGAATTAGTAATGCAATTGTTTACTTTTAAAGATGAAAATGAAGCAACACGCATAGCTTCTAAATTATCTGAATGGATTGCGAATGATTTGAAGGAGAATATTAAATGAGTTTAAAAGAAGAAGTAGAGTCAAGAAAGACGTTTGCCATTATCTCTCACCCGGATGCTGGTAAAACAACGTTAACTGAAAAATTATTGTATTTTAGTGGAGCAATTCGTGAAGCAGGTACAGTTAAAGGTAAAAAGACTGGGAAGTTTGCTACGAGTGACTGGATGAAAGTAGAACAAGAACGTGGTATCTCTGTAACAAGTTCTGTAATGCAATTTGATTACGATGATTATAAAATTAATATCTTAGATACACCAGGACACGAAGACTTCTCTGAAGATACGTATCGTACGTTAATGGCTGTAGACAGTGCGGTCATGGTTATTGACTGTGCAAAAGGGATTGAGCCTCAAACATTAAAATTATTTAAAGTATGTAAAATGAGAGGTATTCCAATTTTCACATTTATTAATAAGTTAGACCGTGTAGGTAAAGAACCGTTTGAATTATTAGATGAAATTGAAGAAACTTTAAATATTGATACTTATCCTATGAACTGGCCAATCGGTATGGGACAAAGTTTCTTTGGTATCATTGATCGTCAAACTAAATCAATTGAACCATTTAGAGACGAAGAAAATGTTTTACATTTAAATGATGATTACGAATTAGAAGAAGAGCATGCCATTACTAATGACAGTGCCTTCGAACAAGCTATTGAAGAATTTATGCTAGTGGAAGAAGCGGGAGAAGAATTTGATAATGAAGCGTTATTAAACGGTGAATTAACACCTGTATTCTTCGGTTCAGCTTTAGCAAACTTCGGTGTTCAAAACTTCTTAAATGCATACGTAGACCATGCACCTATGCCAAATGCACGTCAAACTAATGAAGACGTAGAAGTAAGTCCATTTGATGAAGAGTTCTCAGGATTTATTTTCAAAATTCAAGCGAACATGGACCCTAAACACCGCGATAGAATTGCGTTCATGCGTGTAGTTAGTGGTGCATTTGAACGAGGTATGGATGTGACATTACAACGTACTGAGAAAAAACAAAAGATTACACGTTCAACATCATTTATGGCTGATGATAAAGAAACAGTTAACCATGCCGTAGCAGGAGACATTATTGGTTTATATGACACTGGTAACTATCAAATTGGCGATACATTAGTAGGTGGTAAACAGAAATTTAGTTTCCAAGATTTACCACAGTTTACGCCAGAGATATTTATGAAAGTATCAGCAAAAAATGTTATGAAGCAAAAACATTTCCATAAAGGTATTGAACAATTAGTACAAGAAGGTGCGATTCAATACTATAAAACGTTGCATACTAACCAAATCATTCTTGGTGCAGTGGGACAACTACAATTTGAAGTATTCGAACACCGTATGAAAAATGAGTACAACGTAGATGTAGTGATGGAACCTGTAGGTAGAAAAATAGCACGTTGGATTGAAAATGAAGAGGATATTCAAGATAAAATGAATACATCTCGTTCAATCTTAGTGAAAGATAGATATGATAACTTCGTCTTCTTATTTGAAAACGAATTTGCTACACGTTGGTTTGAAGAAAAATTCCCAGACATTAAACTTTATAGTTTATTGTAAGCATGGGATATTAAGTTGCATTTATAACTAAAATATGTCAATTTAATCAATTATAATTGTATATTATTGTGAATATTGGTTATAATACACATAACAAATGAATACCTATGACATGTTGTCAGAGGGGAGTAACTTGAGAACCACAGTTTGAACAAAGTGGTTTAACACTTTATCGTCATTACGAAGCCAAAGCTTCCGGTAAAGTGGGCAAATGAATTGCTTAGTGAGACCTTTGCTATTATTTAGCATAGGTCTCTTTATTTGTATAAAACGAAAAAGGAGTTGTCCCCTATGGATCCGAGTTTAATATTACCGTATTTATGGGTAATTTTAGTTCTTGTATTTTTAGAAGGATTATTAGCAGCAGACAATGCTGTCGTAATGGCTGTAATGGTAAAACATTTACCACCTGAACAGCGTAAAAAAGCATTATTCTATGGCCTTTTAGGCGCATTTGTATTCCGTTTTATTGCATTATTCTTAATTAGTATTATTGTTAACTTTTGGTTCATTCAAGCACTTGGTGCGGCATATTTAATCTTTATGTCTATTCGAAACCTTTGGAATTTCTTCCATAAAAAAGAAGATGAACATGAAGCCGGTGACGATCATCACTATGATGAATCTGGCGCTGAAAAGAAAGTAGGTCCTCTACAATTTTGGGGTACTGTATTTAAAGTAGAATTCGCAGATATTGCATTTGCGATTGACTCTATGTTAGCTGCTATGGCGATTGCCGTAACACTTCCTAAAATGGGCATTCACTTCGGTGGAATGGATTTAGGTCAATTTGGTGTTATGTTTATAGGCGGAATGATTGGTGTTATTTTAATGCGTTTCGCTGCAACATGGTTTGTTGATTTATTAAATAAATACCCAGGCTTAGAAGGAGCTGCCTTCGCTATCGTTGGTTGGGTAGGTATTAAATTAGTCGTTATCGTACTTGCTCATAAAGATATCGGCGTTTTACCTGAAGACTTCCCACATAGTGCGCTATGGCAAACAATCTTCTGGGTTGTCATGATTTTATTAGTTGTGATTGGCTGGTTAACATCAGTACGCAACAATAAAAAGAAAGCAAAATAATTAAAAAATATAAATTTAGTGCCTTTCAAAGTGTAATTTCATATAAGCTTTGAAAGGCACTTTTCTTATAAAATTAAGAAAATAAACGGCCTATTCATTGCTTATTAGTACTTTTGATATTAAAATTT
>NZ_PPRC01000068.1 GCF_002902565.1 Staphylococcus petrasii
AACCCATACGCATAGCGTATGGGTTTTTTACCTAAACACCTTAGTTTACAATAAATATTTTAATTACTCTAACTAAATATATATCATTTTTAAATAAAATAGACGTGTATTAAACTAACTAACGATATCGAAATCCCCCTTTATAATTTTTTACAAAAAATTTTTCTATTCTTACCACTTTTGTGATATTAGTTAAATTAGTATTAACTTCATAAAACTGATAAGATTATGCTTTTATTTATAATGTTACCATAAATATTCGCTCGGTATTTTTGTTAAAATATACTCTTTAGAAAGTGGTTCATTATATTTGATGGTGATTAATTTAATATTATTTTCTTCGCATAAATCTTGTTTAATTTGATCGTAGCGTTGTTGTTTTAAGAGGTGTGTTTCACCGCCCCAATGTTTTACCGCTTCGTAATGTTGAATTCCGTTATATTCAAATCCTATTTTTAATTCTGGTATATAAATATCGATTTCTAGTCCTTGTAGCCAATCTGGTCGATAGTGACGTTTACATTG
Organism: Staphylococcus petrasii; assembly: GCF_002902565.1. Lineage (GTDB taxonomy): Bacteria > Bacillota > Bacilli > Staphylococcales > Staphylococcaceae > Staphylococcus > Staphylococcus petrasii. The sequence goes on from NZ_PPRC01000068.1 coordinate 526, forward strand.
ATATTCATGAAAAATATCTTCAATGATTTTGAACATTGTAGTCTCAGAGGTCCACTTTTCTCCTATTTTTGCGACACCATATTCTTGGCGCAATATATTCTCAGATTGTTTAAAATAGTAATTATTCTTCAAGTCTTCTTCTATTTCAATTTGCTTAAAGTACCAACCATACTTTTCTCTAAAACGACTACCAAATTTATCAAATGGGTACTTAGGTGTTGTTTGATTACATCTAAAACAAATATTATCTTTAAACTTAATATCATTCATAGTGATTTCCTGATTCTTTAGGTGTGCATTGATTACTGGATGTAGATAATTTCTTATGTCTTTTTTACCATCAATTAATTTAACAAGGGCGGTTTGTGTACAACTACACATGTAAGGCGTCGTTTCAAAGCTATCTCTAAATGCAAAAAAGATAGAATTGTAACTCATAGGATAATATGTGATATATGCATCAACATCTTCATTTAATGAAAAGTCTATTTTTTGACTATGACTGTAGTTAAGAAAACATCTAATTTTATTATCAATTTTATGTTGAAACGCCTTGAATTCAGTTGAAATTTTAGTAGCTAATTCATTTTCTATATAAACTTCTTTATTCTTCCAATTTTTTATTAATTGAATAATTTCTTCAATAGTAAATTTATGTTCTAGGTATTCCATATCATTAGATACTTCTATGCTAAATTGCCCATCTGCATGTCTAAAAGATGCGAACTGTTGCATAAGTGCAATGACTTTTTGAAAGTTTTTAGCTTTGCTTGGCTTTAGAATAATTTTTAAAACATCTCTATTTTCAAATAACGGAACTATTTCTTCTTGAGTATGTTTGTATGCATTAGGATGGTTTAACGCTAAGCCATCTAGGTGCATAATCTTCTTTCCGTTAATTTCCTTCTCCATAGAGCGACTATTTAATGGGTGTAGTTCAAGGCGAATATTCCCCTCACTATTAATTGAAGTTTCTACTGCTCCTTCATATTGGCTACCATTTTCTAAAATATCTAGAATTTCTGTGGCTTCATTTAACGTTTTGAAAATTATAAAATGAGTAGATTGTTCCTCATTATTCGTAAAATTAAGTCTTAAGCACTTATCTCTTTCTTCACCATCAAAACTCACTTCAATAATATTTGAAAAAGGTATATGCAATGTTAAATGATTTGTGAGATTAACTATAAACAAGTCATTCAGTCCAAGATAAAATGAGCTGTAAATACTCTGTCCAAAATCATTATAGTTATAGCAAAAATCACATTCAGTTTTATAAAAAATTGTTGTATCACTATATGTATCTTTAATATATTGATCATTTGCTTCCATACTCTGACTATAATCCATTATCTTTCCACCCCTTGTTTCTTATTTATATGTAATGTGCACTTTTTAATCATTATATTATGACATAAAAATAAAGATTGAGAACGCGAATTGTCTCAATCTTTATCTGTAATCAACTTATTTTTCTTTTAATTTATCTTGAATTTGATGTAATTCTTTTTGTAGTTCTGAAGTACGTTTTTCAATTTCTTTAGTTAAAAACGTGATTTTTTCGTTACGTTTTAAGTCTTTTGGAATGTCTGATTGGTAAATAGGTTTACCAAATTTAATTAAGGCTTGTCCTGTAATTAAGCCATGTAATTTTGTAGGACCCACATATGCAGCTGGTAAAATTGGCGCTTTACCTAACATTGCGATTGTTGAGGCACCACGTTTTAAAGGCGCACCTTCTACAGCAGTACGGTGACCTGTTGGGAAGATCCCTACTGTTTTGTTTTCTTTTAATAAATTAACTGGGCGTTTTAACGTACTTGGACCTGGATTTTCACGGTCTACTGGAAACGCATTTAATGAAGTTAAAAATTTTCCGCCCCATTTATTACTGAATAATTCTTTTTTAGCCATGTAATGAATTTCATTAGGTACAAGCGCTAATCCTAACATAATGACTTCATTATAGCTTTCATGGGTACATGTTACGACATACTTATTATCTTTAGGGATATTTTCTTTTCCTAAAACGAATAATGACTTAGCCATTTTAACTAAGAAAATATCTAAAATTCTACTAATGATTTTATACATTTTGTCACCTGCTTCTTTTTTATACACTTTACGATTTTATCATTATACTTATTTTTGAACAACATTTCACAAAGATACATCTAAAGTCTGATAGTAGTTTACTGGCAAATTTTCCAAAAAATAAGCATAATTGAGATATCGACTAAATTAAAATGGAGGTTTAATATGTCAAATTATAATCAAGATAATTATTCGGAAAATGCAAATTATTATTCACAACCTAGAAAACCGAAATTTCCATGGTTTAAAACTATCTTGGTTGCTTTAATTGCAGGTATCATTGGGGCATTGCTTGTCTTAGGTGTCAGTAAGCTTATGGGTAACAGTGGTTTCAACGATAATGGTAGTCAAGTTCAAGAAGTGAGCAATAGTAAAGGTGGCAACGTACTTGATGGCAAAAGTGAAAAATATAAATCTGTCAATGCTATGATTAAAGACGTGTCTCCTGCTATTGTTGGTGTCATTAATATGCAAAAAGCGACGAGTTTAAATGATTTATTAGAAGGTAAGTCTACGAAAGCGCAAGAAGCGGGCGTCGGTTCTGGTGTTATTTATCAAATTAATGATAATTCAGCTTACATTGTGACAAATAATCACGTTATTAGTGGCGCGTCAGAAATTAAAGTTCAACTACATAGTGGTAAACAAGTAGAAGCGAAATTAATCGGTAAAGATGCTGTGTCTGATATCGCAGTATTAAAAATTGATAAAGTTGGCGGCATTAAATCAATGAAATTCGCAAACTCTTCTAAAGTCCAAACTGGTGATAGCGTATTTGCTATGGGTAATCCACTTGGCTTAGAATTTGCTAATTCAGTAACTTCAGGTATCATTTCTGCTAATGAGCGTACTATCGAATCTAATACCACATCTGGTGGTACTAAAGTAAATGTATTACAAACGGATGCGGCGATTAACCCAGGTAACTCAGGTGGTGCATTAGTAGACGTTAACGGTAACTTAGTTGGTATTAACTCTATGAAAATTGCTGCCGAACAAGTAGAAGGCATTGGCTTTGCTATCCCAAGTAACGAAGTTAAAGTTACAATCGAACAACTTGTGAAGAATGGTAAAATCGAACGCCCTTCTATTGGTATTGGATTATTAAACTTAAGTGATATTCCTGATTCTTATAAAAAAGAATTAAAAACTGATCGTGATGATGGTATCTATGTAGCAAAAGTAAGCCACGGTAGTGACTTAAAAGTTGGAGACATTATCACAAAAATTGATGGTAAAGAAGTTAAAGAAGATACAGATTTAAGAACTTATTTATATCAAAATAAAAAACCTGGCGAAACTGCTAAATTAACAGTTATTCGCGATGGTAAATCAAAAGAAGTGGCTGTTACACTAAAAAGTCAAAAATCAACAGCATCTGAATCATCATCTTCAGAATCTGAAAATAATAGTCAATTTATTAGATAATCATTAAATATTAAAAAACACACATTTTGCTAGTAATACATGCATCGTATTTTAGCGAAATGTGTGTTTTATTTTATGCAGTTGGTTGATTCTTATGTGTTAAGAATAACGCTGGAATAATAATGATAAGTAATGTAACTACTGATACTAAGAAACCTGCATGGTAAGCAGTAATGCTATGCGTCACTGAATTACCTAGACGGTTTAATACCATCGCAAGTGTCGTAGCAATGAAGGCAGTCCCGAAGCTTGCGCCCACATTTTCAATCATATTAATACCCACGCCTGCTTCAGCGATTTCATCTTCGCCAAGACCCATGTAGGCATCCGTGGTCATACCAAGATTAATGCCACCTACACTACAGCCTCGGATGAATAAAATCACTGAAAGCCATATAATGCTTGTATGTTGCGTGATAAATAATAATGGCACTGAGCCAAACATAGCGATAATAACGCTAATAATTACGACCCATTTAGCGCCATATTTATCAATGGCTTTACCAATATATGGACGCGTAATCAACATACCTAAACCTTGTGGAATTAAAGCTAAAGCCGCTTCAATTGCCGTATAATGTTTAAATGTTTGGAAATAAAGCGGAATAATAACCATCGGCCCCATAATGCCGATATTTGATAGGAATAATCCTACAAATGAAGCGCTATAATTTCTCTTTCTGAAAATAGATAAAGGTAAAATAGTGTCATTATTTTTATGTCGATTATAGAAATAATAGCCTATCATTAAAACTACGCCGATAATGATATAAATTAATGTCACAGAATTAAAGAAACTGTGATAGTCTGCTGCTTTAGTTAGACCATAAATAAATACTAAGCTAATTAAAGCTAAAAGGATAATACCGATAACATCCATTGATTTAGCTTTATTAAATGGTTTAAAGTCTGGTAAATATTTCATTTGAAGCGCAACTGCGATAATAACGACGACGATATTAATAAAGAACATCCAACGCCATGAAGCGAAGTGGACGATAAATCCACCAAGCACAGGTCCTAAAATGGGTCCAAATATCATTGGCGTGCTTACTACAGCCATGACTTTGCCAATATGTTCTTGGCCAGTCGTTTTAATTAATAAAGTAAACATCAATGTGGTAATAACACCAGCACTTAGGCCTTGAATGATACGGAATATTATAAAACTGTCGACGTTCCAACTTATACCAGCTAAGACAGAGGTCAATCCAAATAGAAATGAAGCGCCTATAAATACACGCTTGCCATTAAATTGGTTAATCAACCACCCTGCCACGGGAATAATCATGGCTAACGCTAAAATATAGCCTGTGATCCCCCATTGCACAGTATCTAAAGTTGTATTGAAAGTTTGATTAAGTTGTTTAATTGCGATATTAATCATCGTTGAATCAAGCATTGGCGCTATAGCACCTAAAGCAATGGCCCATGCGGCAGTCATTGTCTCTTTGGAAATTTGATTCGTCTTTTGATTAGACATGAATTCTCTCCTTTAATATTGTTTCTATGTCAACAAAAATATATGCTCATTTTGTTTCCTTGTCAACAATATATTGAGAAAAATTTTTTCTTTAGTCTTGAATTGTCGATTTCTTCTTTACGGTCTACGGTCTTGTTTAATAATTTCTTCATCCAAATGTTGATTATATCGGCGAATAAAAGCCATCATATTTTCAAATTCTTCATCAGTCATTGTTTCAAAGACTTTCTCATCTCTTTGTTGGAATTCTTGATGTAACTCTGAATGAATTTGATAAACGTGTTCACCTTCAGCTGTTAATTTAAAATAAATTTCTTTTTTATTATTAGGATTTCTGTAGTTTTCGATTAATCCTTTTTGTTGTAAACGTTTAGTAAGTTTACTAATTGCGCCTCGTGTCATATATAACGTATCAGCGAGATAACGAACATTAGGTTGTGAATGTTCTTTTATTGCTTCGATACAATGAACTTCACTTGATTTATAGCCTTTTAATGCGTGTTCCATTTTATCTTTATTTAGCCAACCTATTTTATTAAATAAATCTCTAAAGCTGTTCATTAAGATTTCTTCTTTATTTTTCTGCATGTTATATCACTCTTTTTGGAAAATTAATAATATACACATTATAGCTTACATGTGTCCCATTTTTCAGTAAAAAATATAGTCACTTAGAAGTGTTTATCTCCTAAGTGACTAAGTTTAATTATCAACAATTATTTATAATTTACCATGAAGTATTTTTTCTTACCGCGACGGATAATAGTAAATTCATCGTCAATTTTATCTTCACTGCTTAATTCGTAATCAACTGATTGTTGTCTTTCACCATTAATATAAATAGCTCCATTATTAACATCTTCACGTGCTTGACGTTTAGATGAAGCAATACCAGTTTCAATTAAGGCTTCGATGATATTTGTAGTGTCAGCTGATAATTCAACTTGTGGCACATCTTTGAAACCTTCTTTTAATTCTTTGCCTGATAATGATTTTAAATCACCGCTAAATAATGCTTGTGAAATACGAATCGCATCATCTAATGCTTCTTGGCCGTGGATGAATTTCGTTACATTTTCAGCTAAAGCTTTTTGAGCTTCACGTAAATGAGGTGCTTCATCTCTAGATTGTTCTAAGCGTTCAATTTCTTCTCTATCTAAGAATGTGAAATATTTTAAGAATTTGATAACATCTTCATCTGATTGGTTAATCCAGAATTGGTAGAATTCGTAAGGACTTGTTTTTTCTGCATCTAACCATACAGCACCTGATTCTGATTTACCGAATTTTTTACCGTCAGATTTAGTTACTAATGGAATTGTTAAACCGTATGCTTCTGTTTGACCATACATACGACGCATTAATTCAATACCACTTGTGATGTTACCCCATTGGTCTGATCCACCTACTTGAATTTTACAATTTAATTCACGGTTTAAATGACCAAAGTCAATCGCTTGTAAAATTGTGTATGTGAATTCAGTATATGAAATACCATTTTCTAAACGTGATTGAATTGAATCTTTACCTAACATATAGTTAACCCCTACATGTTTACCATAGTCACGTAAGAAGCTGATTAAAGAAATTTGGCTTAACCAATCTTTGTTATTAACTAAAACTGCGCCTTTTTCAGTGCCAAATTCGAATAATTTGTGCATTTGTTTGCTTAAACCTTGAACATTCACTTCAACTTGCTCTTCAGTTTGTAGCACACGTTCTTCTGATTTACCAGAAGGGTCGCCAATCATACCTGTTCCTCCACCGATTAATACAATTGGACGATGGCCATGTTCTTGGAAACGACGTAAAGTCATGAATGGTAATAAATGACCGATATGCAAGCTATCTGCTGTTGGGTCTGCACCACAATATAACGTTACTTGCTCTTTATTTAAAAGTTCTTCAATACCTTGTTCGTCAGTTTGTTGGTAAATTAACCCTCTCCACTGTAATTCTTCAATTAATGCATTTGTCACGATGACGTCCTCCTCTAAATATGATTTCAATATTGAATAAAGATTTAGCATTTTCAAAAATAAAAACGCCCCTACATTATTAAAAATGTAAGGGCGCTTGATTGCACGTTACCACCATACTTAAACAACACTAATACTTTAATAGCACTTTATAAATGGCATAAAAGTATAGTTGTTCTCTCTCTTAATGATACGTTCATTAATAAAACGTAGGATAATTCATACCAAGGTGTATTCATACAAAAGTAAGTGTTAGTTCGCAGCACCCACTAACTCTCTTGAAATCTTACTAAAATACTACTTCTCCTCTTATCCAATATATATTGAATTGCTTTTAATTATAGGTAAGAGATGTTTAAAAGTCAACTTCATGAATATGTTATACTATATTTAAATTTTAGGAGGTTCAAGATGAAAGTACGATTAACTCAAGCCTATAGAGGTGAAAAACTAAATACTTTTGAAAAAACCTATAAAAAATTAAAACATATTTGTGTAGGTCTATTTAGTGTTGCCTTATTATGTGCTGTTATTGGTTTTATTGGTACTGTATTGTATTTTCATCACTTAACGCATGAAGCCTCTCAGATTAGTAATGCAGAATTAAAACAAAAAGTGCTCCACTTTGCGGGTGACGATCTTTTAAATCATGATAATAAAAATATTTTACAAGAATATGATCGTTCTCAAAACTCTTTAATCGTAGGTCCAGCCCATGTCAGTCCAAATGTTATCAAAGCATTAACTTCATCTGAAGATACTTTATTCTATAGACATAGTGGTGTCTTACCTAAAGCATTAGTGCGTGCTATGGTGCAAGATGTGTTTAATTTAAAACAAAGTACAGGTGGAAGTACGATTACTCAACAATTAGTGAAAAACCAAGTACTTACTAGTAAAAAAACTTATAGTCGTAAAGCGAATGAAATTATATTAGCAATGCGTCTTGAAAAGATTTTATCTAAAAATGAGATTATTTATACATATTTGAATATTGTACCTTTCGGTCGTGATTATGAAGGGTCTAATATCACTGGTATTGCTTCAGCATCATACAGTTTATTTGGTGTGCCACCTTTTGAATTAAATATTGCTCAGTCGGCTTATTTAGTGGGTCTATTACAGAGTCCGTATATGTATACGCCTTATAATACAGATGGCAGTTTAAAGCCTTCTAGTGAAGTTGAAATTAGTATTCACAGACAACATTATGTATTGAAGAGAATGTTAGTTGAAGGTGTAATTAGCAAAGAAGAGTATATACACGCTAAGAAGTATAATATTTATCAACATTTGCTTACTAATCCTAAATTGCATAGTTCAAAGCAAACGTCTGCTTAAATTTGTTGGCGTATGGGGTTCTGCCTTTTCAAAAAGAAAAAAGAGCAGTAGAGATAACCTCTACCACTCTGTGTTAATCATCAAGTTCTTATTAGAATAAACCTACTGCATGTCCGTCTTCTGTAACGTCCATGTTTAATGCAGCTGGTTTCTTAGGTAAACCAGGCATAGTCATGATTGCACCTGTTAATGCAACGATGAATCCAGCACCTGTTTTAGCTTCTAATTCTCTGATTGTAATATCGAAGTCAGTTGGCGCACCTAATGCAGTTGCGTCGTCACTGAATGAGTATTGAGTTTTAGCCATACAGATTGGATATTTGCCCCAACCGTTGTCAGTGAATTCTTTTAATTGTTTTTTAGCTTTTTTACTAAATGTAACTGAAGAACCACCGTAGATATCTTTAACGATTGTTTCGATTTTTTCTTCTAATGATTGATCTAAATCGTATAAGAATTTGAAGTCGTTTGGTTGTTCGATAACTTCAAGTACTTGGTTAGCAAGCTCAACGCCACCTTTACCGCCTTTTTCCCAAACTTCAGTTAAAGCGATACGTACGTTGTTTTCTTTAGCCCAAGCTTTTACTGCTTCAGTTTCAGCATCAGTATCGTGGATGAATGCGTTTAATGCAATAACTGGTTCTACACCGAATTTACGGATGTTGTTAACGTGACGTTCTAAGTTAACGATACCAGCTTTTACTGCTTCAACGTTTTCTTCTTTTAAGTCATCTTTAGCTACGCCGCCATGCATTTTAAGCGCACGAACTGTCGCAACTAATACTACTGCTGATGGTTCGAAACCTGCTTCACGAGCTTTAATGTCGATGAATTTTTCAGCACCTAAGTCTGAACCGAAACCTGCTTCTGTAACTACGATATCAGCTAAGTCACGTGCAGTTTCTGTAGCTAAAATTGAGTTACAACCATGAGCGATGTTAGCGAATGGTCCACCGTGTACTAATGCAGGTGTACCTTCGATTGTTTGTACTAAGTTTGGTTTGATCGCGTCTTTTAAGATCATTGCTAAAGCGCCTTCAACTTTAAGGTCTGCAACTGTGATTGGTTTACGTTCGCGAGTGTAACCAATTGTGATACGGCTGATTTTTTCTTTTAAGTCGTTGATGTTACGAGCTAAACATAAAATAGCCATGATTTCAGATGCAACTGTAATGTTGAAACCATCTTCACGAGGTACACCATTTGTAGGTCCACCTAATCCAACTACTACATTACGTAATGCACGGTCGTTCATGTCTAAAACACGTTTCCAGTCGATACGACGAACGTCGATACCTAAATCGTTACCTTGGTGGATGTGGTTATCGATGAATGCTGATAAAGCATTGTTTGCTGTTGTAATTGCGTGGAAGTCCCCGTTAAAGTGTAAGTTAATGTCTTCCATTGGTAATACTTGTGCGTAACCACCACCAGTGGCACCACCTTTAATACCGAAAGTTGGTCCTAACGCTGGTTCACGTAATGCAACCATAACGTTTTTATTTAACTCATTAAATGCATCAGATAAACCTACTGTAACTGTTGATTTACCTTCCCCAGCTGGAGTAGGACTCATTGCAGTTACTAATACAACTTTCCCTTTGTTATCTTTAGGTTTAATTTGATTAATATCAATCTTAGCTTTGTAGTGACCATATTGTTCTAAAGCAGCTTCAGGAATACCTGCTTTTTTAGCAATTTCTCCAATAGGTTTTAATTCTGATTGATTAGCAATATCTAAATCTGATAAATGTGCCAACTTATTTCAACCCCTTATGATAATTAAAATATTTTTATGTAAGAAGACCTTTGCTTGAATGAAGGTTTCTTTAAATCTTACATATTAATAATAACTAACTATATAAGCGATGTCGAATTTTTGATAGCGTTTCCAAGCATTTGTGTAAAATTTAACTGAATGTTTGCGAATTTTAGAGTATTTAAATAAATAATCACTATATGAAGTTTACATAATAAAAATATAGTAATTATAATTAGTGATTAAAAACGGGAGCGAGACAGAAATTAAAATAATTTCGTCGTCTCGCCCCGGCAAGGATAACTAGAATTGAAAAAGCTTAATATAAGCGCATTTTCAATTCAGTTAGCTACTGCCAAAATGTGGAATGAGCCTGTTACATTTAATAATGTCCCAGGCTCGCTTTCATTTTCAAAAAATCAATTAATCTTCCATCGTACTTAAGTCACCAGCATCTAAATTTAATTCCCATGCTTTAAGCACACGTCTCATGATCTTACCAGAACGTGTTTTAGGTAATTTATCTTTAAATTCAATTTCACGTGGTGCAGCATGCCCTGACAAGCCTTCTTTAACAAATTTACGGATTTCTTCCTTAAGTTCGTCTGATGGTTCATATCCTTGTCTTAAAGAAATAAAGGCTTTAATGATTTCCCCTCTTACTGGGTCAGGTTTACCAATGACACCTGCTTCAGCAACCGCTTCATGTTCTACTAATTTAGATTCAACTTCAAATGGTCCAACACGTTCCCCTGCTGTCATAATGACATCATCTACACGGCCTTGGAACCAATAGTAACCATCTTCGTCTTTATATGCTGAATCTCCTGAAACATACCAATCACCGATGAAATAAGATTCATATTTTTCAGGATTTTTCCAAATTGCATACATCATTGAGGGCCAACCTTTTTTGATTGCTAAATTACCCATGCGGTTTGGTGGCAATTCTTTTCCAGAGTTATCAATGATAGCCGCTTCAATACCAGGTAGAGGTTTACCCATAGAACCTAATTTAACGTCCATTGATGGATAATTGACAATCATATGGCCTCCAGTTTCTGTCATCCACCATGTATCAAGCACTCTCTTATCATAAACCTCTTTAGACCATTTAATTACTTCAGGGTTAAGCGGTTCACCGACTGATAAAATTGAACGTAGAGAAGATAAATTATATTTCTCAACAATGTCATCCCCTGCACTCATTAACATTCTCAAAGCAGTTGGAGCAGTGTACCAAATCGTTACTTTAAATTCTTCAATCATGCTATACCACTGTTCTGGAGAGAATCTTCCCCCAGCAATACAGTTAGTCACGCCGTTTAACCATGGCGCGAACACCCCGTAAGAAGTTCCTGTAACCCATCCTGGATCAGCTGTGCACCAATAAATATCGTCCTCTTGTAAATCTAATACATATTTACCAGAAATATAATGTAATAACATTGCTTTTTGAACATGTAATACCCCTTTAGGTTGTCCAGTTGAACCTGAAGTGTAATGCAAGATTAAGCCATCATCTTCTTGTAACCATTCAATATCAAAGTCTTCACTAGCTTGTTTAAGTTCTTTGTTGAAATCAACATAGCCCTCTTCAACATCTTCATCTACAACAATGATTGTTTCAAGATGTGACAATTTGTCTTTAGGAATTCTGTCTAATAAACTATTTGTTGTAATAACTACCTTGGCTTCACTATTTTCAAGACGGTCTGTCACTGCTTTTTCCATAAAAGCTTCAAACAACGGACCAACGATAGCGCCTATTTTCAAAATACCTAGGAATGCAAAATAAAGTTCAGGTGTACGAGGCATGAAGATAAATACTCGGTCACCTTTTTGTACATTTGCTTTCTCAACTAATACATTTGCCGCTTGATTGGATAATGTTTTCAATTGCTTAAATGTATATTGTTCTTTTCGGCGCTCATCTCTGTAATTTAATGCAATTTTATCTCCCTTGCCTTCATCAATATGACGATCAATACATTCATACGCCATATTCATTTTCCCAGTTTCATACCATGAAAATGCCTTTTTCACTTCATCCCAGTTGAAATTCTCATAAGTTTCTTCATAATTTTTTAAATTATAATTACCATTTTGTGCTTCATAAACTTCTATTTTCATCATAAACTCCCCCTTGTTATAGTGAAAACGCTTTCTTAAAAAGTATTATACCTCAATTTTTGTGTTATTCAAAATTTTTAGATAATTATTACAATTTAAGTTGTTTATTAAACTAAAAATTATATAATATTATTAATCATTAGGTGAAATGGATGTGGAAGATATGAAACACAAAAAAACATACATCACTAAGCAAATGAAATTTGATCAATTTAACATAGTTGTTGAAGGTCCAATCGCACATGACGATTTAAAGCAATTAACTTTTGATGAAGCATTAAATGCCTTTCGCCCTTCTCAAGACCAATTTGAAGCACTATTAGAAATTACACAATTACCCGAAGGACGCATTTATATATCAAGAATAGACCAGCACATTATTGGCTATGTAACCTATCATTATCCCGATGACTTTGAACGATGGTCAGAAGGTCAATTACCTTATCTTATTGAATTAGGTGCAATTGAAGTCCATAAAGACTACAGACAATATCACATAGGCGGAGAACTCATTTCTCAAAGTCTTTCACAAGATGAATTTGAAGATTATATCGTGCTAACTACTGAATATTACTGGCATTGGGATTTAGCTCAAGCCAAATTAAATGTTTATGATTATAAAAAAATGATGCAGAAATTAATGGCTAAAGGTGGTTTAGAAGTTTTTGCGACGGATGATCCAGAAATTACAAGTCATCCAGCCAATTGTTTAATGGCTAGAATTGGTCGCAGAATTTCTCTTGACCAACAACAAGCGTTTGATGATTTAAGATATAAGAATCGCTTTCTTTTCTAAAAAGATAAGTGAAAGGAGTGTGGCATAAATGGTATCTACATACAAAACAGGCTTTGTCTATTCAGAGGAACTGCTAAACTATCGCTTTAACAACGACCATCCTTTTAACCAAATGAGGTTAAAGTTAACAACTGAACTGCTTCAGAATATGAATGTCTTAACAGAAGAGCATATCATTCGCCCTAGAATTGCGACTGAAGAGGAATTAGCCTTAGTCCATCAGTATGATTACATTCAAGCGATTAAACATGCTTCACATGGCATTTTAAGTGAAACTGAAGCTCAAAAATATGGTCTGAATACTGAAGATACATTTCAATTTAGACATATGCATCGACATAGTGCCAGAATCGTGGGTGGCGCACTCAATTTAGCAGACGCTATTATGGATGGCACAGTGCAAAATGGCTGTCATTTAGGCGGTGGTTTGCATCATAGCTTACCTGGTCGCGCTAATGGGTTCTGTATTTATAACGATGTGGCAGTTACATCTCAATACCTAGCTACTCATTATCATCAACGTGTCATGATTATAGATACGGATGCACATCATGGAGATGGGACGCAGTGGAGTTTTTATACTAGTAATAAAATTTTGTGTTATTCCATTCATGAAACTGGTAAATTTCTTTTTCCTGGTTCAGGACATTATACCGAAAGAGGCGAAGATTTAGGATTTGGCTATACTGTCAATTTGCCACTAGAACCTTATACTGAGCATGATAATTATTTAGATATCTTAAGAAGTACTGTTAAAAGCGTGATTGAGTCATTCAAACCAGATATCATCTTGAGCGTGCATGGCGTCGATATTCATTATTTAGACCCCTTAACACATCTTAGCTGTTCTTTAGAAACGTTATATGAAATCCCCTATATAATTAAACAATTCGCTGATGATTATACGAATGGTAAAGTTATCATGTTCGGAGGCGGTGGTTATAACATTTGGCAAGTCGTGCCACGTGCTTGGAGTCATATATTTTTAGCTCTTTTAAACGAGCCTATACGTAGTGGCCCTCTTCCTGAAAAGTGGCTAACAAAATGGAGTACCTATTCACCAGTTAAATTAGCGAAACAATGGACAGAAGATTATCGAGATTATCAACCAGTGCTACGTACTAAAGCAATTTCTGAAAAAAACTTGAAACGCGCCCAACGAATTATTGATTGGTATAGTTAAAATTTTGTGTTTACATAAAAATTGCGAGTTACGTTGTTGTAACTCGCAATAAATACAATTATTTCGTTGTGCCACGATATTCAATTCGATGAGGTAAAACCACGTTAGGCTCTTCAATTTCTTCTTCATTCATATATTTAGTTAGTAAGCGCATGCCTACTGCACCAATATCATATAAAGGTTGAATAATACTAGATAATCTAGGTCTTACCATTTCAACTAAACGTGTATTATTAAAGCTAACAATTTGTAAGTCTTCAGGAACTTTTATACCTGCATCTAAAGCGCTATGCAAAATACCAATTGCTTGTTCATCACTAATTGATAAAATAGCATCTGGTAAATTGTCTTTAATTTCATCAAAGACTCTAATACCATCTTTATAGCTTTCAGAGCCAGATAATTGTAACGTTTCATTTAATTTAAGATTATTCTTATCAAGTGCTTCTCTTAAGCCAGCAAGAACGTCCTCTTGTGCTTTTTTAGAATAATCTCCGCTGACTAAAGCAAATTCTTTAGCGCCTGACTCAATTAAGTGTTCAGTGATTTCCTTCGCTGCTTCTTTAAAGTCAATATTAACTGAAGCAATGTTATCATCTTTACCATTTGTACCAGACACTACTACAGGAACTGATGATTGATTAATTAAGTCTTTAATTTCTTCTGAAATTGTTCCTCCTAAGAAGATAATTCCATCTACTTGTTTACTAAGTAAATTGTTGAAAATTTCTTTTTCTTTCTCAGGATCATTATCAGAATTAGAAATAATTGAGTGGTATTTATACATAATCGCAATATCTTCAATACCACGTGCTAATTGTGAATAATAAATATTAGAGATATCTGGGATAATAACGCCTACAGTTGTCGTACGTTTACTAGCCAATCCTCTTGCAACAGCGTTTGGTCTGTAATTTAAGCGTTTAATAACCTCATTTACCTTTTTACGAGTCTCAGGTTTTACATTTTGATTACCATTTACTACGCGTGAAACTGTCGCCATCGATACTCGAGCTTCTCTCGCAACATCATATATCGTTACTGTCATAATATCCTCCTTGTAAGCGTTTTATTTACTATTATAACGTGTTTTCATTACATTTTCAAAGTTTATCATAAAAACGGTTTGTGTTAAATAAATTAATTATTTATTCACATTTATGTCATAATTTAATATTAAAATAGTTAATACGCTATATTAATAC
>NZ_PPRC01000006.1 GCF_002902565.1 Staphylococcus petrasii
ATTTCAAAGTGATGTATACACCTCTAAAATAATTCTATATGGAAGAAAAAATTAAATTAAATAATGAGGATTTTTCTGATAATAGTTTTGATTTTCAAAAAATTAATAATTTTTTACAAAAAAATGATGAAAACGCTTTAAAATGTGAACAATTTGTGAAAAAATAATGGTTATTACATATTAAAATTTTATGGATTAAACACAATAGGATTGAATTATCCGTGCAATACTATACAATCATGTAAAATAATAGAAATTATGAGGTATATGAATTATGGGCGAGACACAAACAATTACACCCAGATCATTCTTGTTTAATGTATTAAATGGAGTAGCATTAGCTATAGTGGTGGGGATGATTCCCAATGCTATTCTAGGCGAACTATGTAAATATTTAAGCCAGTACAATGACTTCTTCTTAAAGATTGCATTTGTAACTCAAGGCATTCAATATACAATTCCAGTTCTTACTGGTGCGCTCATTGCAGTGCAATTTGGAATGACACCAATTCAAGTAGCATCAGCTGGTGCCGCCGCGTTTGTAGGTTCTGGCGCAGCTGTAGTTTCAGATCATAAATGGATGATTGTAGGAATTGGAGATTTAATCAACACAATGATTACTGCTGCGATTGCAGTTGGAATTATGTTATTAATTAAAAACCGTTTCGGCAGTTTAAATATGATTGCGCTCCCTCTTGTTGGGGCCGGTTTAGCAGGACTGATAGGCTATTTATTACTACCGCTTACTAAGTTAATCACTGTTGGATTGGGTGAATTAGTCAATAGTTTGACTAATATGCAACCTATTATTATGACAATTTTGATTGCAATCATCTTTTCAATATTAATTGTATCTCCAATTTCTGCTATAGGAATTGGTATCGCAATTGGAATTTCAGGATTAGCCGCGGGATCAGCTGCAGTTGGCGTAGCTGCTAGTGCGATTATGTTAACAATTGGTAGTTGGCGCGTAAACAAAATCGGTATTCCGATTACTGTATTATTAGGTGCCGTTAAAGTGATGATGCCTAATTTGATTCGACATCCGATTATAATGTTACCGGTTGTGTGTACGGCAGCAGTTTCAGGTCTTGTTGGGGGATTATTACATATCCAAGGTTCACCTGACTCTGCAGGTTTTGGATTAATCGGTTTAGTAGGACCTATTAAATCTATGGCGCTCTTAAATACAGGTACAATGACTAGTTTATTGATAGTCATTATTGCTTACGGAGTAGTGCCATTGATTTCTGCACTATTTTTCCACTTCTTATTTGGAAAAGTATTGAAATTGTACAGTCCCGATGTATTTATTTTCAAACAATAAAATCAAATTAAAACGTCTAGTTAATGAGTGTAGATACTCATTTAACTAGACGTTTTTTTATTATGCTAATAAATTATGATAATTTTATATGTTTTTAAATATTAAAAATATGAAATAAAAAAGTATTTTATTTTTCATAGAAAGGGTACAATCTTTTTCGATTTAGTGATATATTCTAAGTAATCAAACGTTAAGGTGGCAGACTTTGACGCTTTTCTAACAACAAGTAAAGGACATTTAAAGACTTAAACGCAACAAGATAGCCTAGAAAAGCTTAAAGAGAGAAAACTAAATGGGATATATCAATGCGATTTATGCTTTATTTCGTAGGTGATAAACGTGAAACATTTTAAGACTGAAGATCTTAAATTACAAGGCGGCGTTATTAAGCCGGAATTTGGAGTCGTTAGATATGATTACCAAAAGAAATTAAACACTTATAAAGCAGTGGAGAAATGGTATTACCCATTGAAGCGATTATTGGATGTATTGATGAGTATCGTCCTGTTATATTTTACTTTTCCAATAATGGTCTTATTCGCAGTATTAATCGTTATAGACTCATTTGGTAACCCAATCTATAAGCAAATTAGAGTCGGGAAAAATGGCAAGTTAATTACGATTTACAAATTACGATCAATGAAGCTCAATGCAGAATGTAATGGGGCGCAATGGGCAGAGAAAGATGACCCTAGAATAACGAAAGTCGGCAAGTTTATTAGAAAAACAAGAATAGATGAATTGCCTCAACTGCTTAATGTTTTAAAAGGAGAAATGAGTTTTATAGGACCGCGACCTGAACGACCAGAATTTGTTGAATTATTCAGTTCAGAAATACAAGGATTTGAGAAGCGATGCATAGTAACACCTGGTTTAACTGGTCTTGCACAAGTTAAAGGAGGCTACGATTTATCTCCTGAAGAAAAATTGAAATACGATTTGAAATACATTTACAAAGGTAATATTTTTACCGAAATTTATATCTGTTTAAAAACAATTAACATCATCATCACAGGATCAGGCTCAAGATAGGTGGATAAAATGCGAAAAAATCTTAATTTAAGTGAATTTGGAAAAATTTTAAAAGAAAATATAGTGTTAATTATTTTGTGCGTTGTTATTTTTGGAGCTATTAGCTTTGTAGTTTCACAATTTATTATTACGCCGAAATATCAAGCGACTTCGAATGTAATTATTAATCAAAAACGTGCAAATGATGACAACTTATATAAAAATCCAAATGAGATTCAAACAAATATTCAATTAATCAAAACGTACTCAGAAATTATTAATTCTGAAGAAATTAAAAATAAAGCATTAGATGAGATAGATGCGAAGGATAAAAATAGCCTTTATCAAGGTCTTTCTGTAGATTCAGTTGAGAATTCACAAATCATCAAGATTAATGTATTAAGTGAACATCCTAAAGAAGCGGTAGCTTATGCGAATGAAGTAGCTAAGGCTTCTAAAGATGAAATTGAAAGAGTAATGGGTGTTGATAATTTATCAATTTTATCAAAAGCGACAAATAGTCAAGTTAAGTCACCAAAATCTCCGAATATTTCACTTAACGTGGTATTTGGTGTTGTCTTCGGATTAGTGATTGCGCTTTTAATTATGTTCACTAAATATTTATTAAATAACAAAATTAAATCTGAAAAAGAAGTTGAAAATTATTTACATCTTCCTACAATTGGAAAGATTAGCGACTTAGGTGATAAAAAATGAGTAATAAATCAAGTAAATATATAAGTACAGCCCAAGATTTAATCAATGAGGAAATTAAAACGCTTAGAACAAATGTAACCTTCAACGTTACTGAAGAAAATAGCACGGTGTATATGATTACCTCTTCAAGACAAGGAGAAGGTAAAACGTTTGTAAGTAAATCACTTTCTGAGTCACTAGCAAATGCTCGCTATAAAGTGTTACTGATTGATGCGGATATGCGTAGACCTCAAGTACATAAACGCTTTAATGTGCCTAATAATTATGGCTTATCAAATATTATTAGCCATCAAATTCCTTATGAACAAGGCATTTATTATAGTGAAGAGTCAAATCTCGATATTATACCTGCTGGAACTAAACCACCTAACCCTTCAGAACTGTTAGATTCGCCTAATTTTAAAGATTTCTTAGAAGATATTAAAGGTGAATACGATTATGTGATTATTGATACGCCACCAATTTTACCTGTTACAGATGCGTTAATCATTGGTAGATTAGTAGATCAAACTATCCTAGTTGCGAACAGTAAAAAAACGCCGAGAGAATTAGTTATAGAAGCTAAGACACGATTAGATAATTTGAAAATTTCTGTTTTCGGTGTGGTGCTAAACCAAGTAAAACATACTAATACTAAAGGCTATTATTAGAAAGGGCTTGTATCAATTTGAAGATTCTTTATCTTATTACGAAGGCTGATAATGGTGGCGCACAAACACATTTAATTCAACTCGCAAATTACTTTTGCCAAAATAACGACGTCTGCGTAGTAGTAGGGTGTAAAGGACCGATGTTAGAACAATTAGATGCTCGCATTAAAGTAACAATTGTTGAAAATTTAATCGGACCTATCAATGTGAAGCAAGACATTTTAGCAACTAAAAAAATCACCAAACTCATTAATAAGGTTCGTCCGGATGTTATTCATTTACATTCGTCTAAAGCAGGCACGATTGGAAGATTAGCTTATAAACTATCTAAAGTGAAGAGAGCTTTAGTCATCTTTACGGCGCACAGTTGGTCATTTACAGATGGTATTGCGCCACTTAAGAAATATTTATATTTATTTATTGAGAAAATGATGTTCAAAGTAACGGATCGCGTGATTTGTGTATCAGAGTTTGATAAACAATTAGCTATAAAATATAACTTTAATCCCAAAAAGCTTATAACTATTCATAACGGTATTAAAGATTCATTAAAGCACACGACATTGTCGCGTAAAAAAGGCGATATTCATCAATTCGTCATGATAGCTCGATTTGCTTATCCTAAATTACAAATGAATATTATTAATGCTTTAAATTTATTGAAAAAGATGACCGATAAACCGTTCCATTTTACCTTTATTGGAGATGGCATTAATTTAAATGAGTGTAAACAATTGGCTCACTCTGTAGAAGTAACGCAAGAGGTGAGTTTCTTAGGCAATGTGATTAATGCGCAAAAAGAATTACCTCATTACGACACATTTGTTTTAGTGAGTAAACATGAAGGCTTACCGATAAGTATTATTGAAGCCATGTCATATGGATTGCCAGTGATAGCGAGTGATGTAGGTGGGATAAGTGAATTAGTGGATAATAATGGAATCATTCTTGAAGATAACGAACCGCATACTATTGCTTTAGCCTTAAAACAACAATTAGAGAATAATGATTATATTAACCAAAGTGACCGTTCTAGAGAGAAATATCTTGAGCACTTTACAGAAACTAAAATGTTAAAAGAAGTGGAAATGGTTTATGATGCGTACTCAAGAAAATAGCACATTTTTAAATATATTATTAATAGGCTTAGCAATATTTATTCAACAATCTTTTGTTATTGGTGGCATTAATATTTCAATTGCCGATTTTATTATTTTAATCTTATTCGCTTATATCTTAATCAATCATAGCAAAATAATAGAAGTTAACTTTATCTTAATATTCGTTCTTGTTTTATATATTTATAGGATTTTAATGACGGTTATTCTTGGCGTCTTCGATGATGTTCTCATTGTTAATTTAAAAGAAATCTTAGCAACCTCGATTAATTTGCGTTTGTGGTAATTTATCTTTTAATTGGTTCTATTATTTTAAAATTAAGTAATAGTAAGGCCATTTTCCTGAAATCTTATGTTATAAGTAGCGCTGTAATTGGGATGTTATGTGTGTTTACAAGCATTTTCAAAACGCCATTATTGATGCGTTTTTTATTCTTTGACGAGCTAAGATCTAAAGGATTAATGAATGACCCAAATTACTTTGCGATGACACAAATTATTAGTTTAATTTTGGTATTTAAATTAACGAATCGTTTCTTTTATAGGTTAGTACTGTCACTAATCATTTTATTATCTATTTTCACGACGGGTTCAAAGACCGCTTCAATTATCATTTTGTTATTAATCATTGGTTACTGTGTCGTTAAGTTATTTAATAGAAATATTGTCAGTATTATTAGCGTACTCACAGTCTTTTCAATCCTATTATTAGGCGCGTTTTATATGATTAATTTTGGTAATTGGCATGCCTATGATGTGGATTTAGGAGGCTCATTCAATAGAATGGCTTCTATCTTTAAAGAAGGGACTGCTTCTATCAATGAAAGTGGTTCGGACAGAAGTCTTGTGTGGCTTAATGCCATTAGTTTAATCAAATATACGCTAGGATTTGGATTGGGTTTATTCGACTATGTTCATGTTGGAACCTATTTAAATGGTGTTAGCCTCGTTGCCCATAATACATATTTACAAATATTTGCAGAATGGGGCATCGTCTTTGGTCTTGTGTTCATTTTTTACTTAATCTATTTACTGTTTAATTTAATTAAATTTAATGAAAATGGACGTAACATTGTATGGATTGCCGTACTTTTAATATTAATGGTTTATTTTATGACAGTATCTTTTAATAACTCAAGATACGTGGCCTTTGTGATAGGTATACTGATTTATTTAGTTCAATCAAATAAGACAGAAGGTAGACATACCCATGAAGAGTGACTCACTTAAAACAAACATTATTTATCAGAGTTTATATCAAGTCATTAGAACAATCACGCCTATTATCACTATTCCAATCATCTCACGAGCATTTGGACCTTCTGGTGTAGGGGTCGTTTCGTTTTCTTTTAGTATGGTTCAATATTTTTTAATGTTTGCGAGTGTCGGAGTGCAATTATACTTTAATCGTTTGATTGCAGAAGTCGCGCATGAAAAAACGCAGTTATCAAAACAGTTTAGCGATATTTTTATGAGCAAATTGCTCCTATCATTAACGGTTTTATTACTTTACGTTATTACGATTAGTGTCTTTATTCATGAGTATTACTTAATATTTTTACTTCAAGGAATATATATTATTGGCGCAGCTGCCGACATTTCATGGTTTTATGCAGGAATTGAGAAATTTAAAATTCCAAGTTTAAGTAATATCATAGCTTCGTTAATCGTTTTAATCATCGTTGTATTTTTTATTAGAAATACTTCAGATTTACCATTATATGTCTTTACATTATCTATCGTGACTGTGCTTAACCAAGTGCCACTTTATTATTATTTGAGAAAATACATTACTTTAAAGCGAATCAATTGGAAGAATGTATGGCATATTTTTCGTTCATCCTTAGTCTATTTATTACCTAATGGTCAATTGAACTTCTTTACGAGTATTGCCTGTGTAGTGCTAGGGCTAATTGGAAGTTATAGTGATGTGGGTATCTTTACGAATACATTTAACATTTTATCTGTAGCGATTTTACTCGTGAATACAATAGATTTAGTGATGATTCCGAGAATTACGAAACTAGCACGTAAGCAAGATAACGCTGTGGCACAAATGCTGGAATTAAATATAAATATGCAACCCATTTTAACAGTTCCAATGGTGTTAGGCATTATCGCGATTATGCCAACATTTTATGTTTGGTTCTTTGGTGAACAGTTTAAAAGTACTGTCTCACTAATGAACGTATTAGCGATATTACTATTCATTATTCCACTTAATATGACGATAAGCAGACAGTATCTTATTATTCAAAATAAGATGAAAGTGTACAATATGTCGTTAATTATAGGTGCTTTTGTTAACTTCCTATGTTGCATTGTATTTATTCCATTTTTCGGTATTTTTGGTGCTGGGATAGCCAGAATTACTTCTGAACTTCTCATTTTATTATGGAGAGTGATTGATATTTCTGGCACAGGTATTAAATTAGATATTAAAAATCTTAGTAAAACCGCATTTGCCTCTATCGTAATGGTCGTGGTATTAATATTTCTTAACACTTATCTCGCTCCGACAGTCCAATCAACTATTCTTTTATTAGTAGCGGGAGTGACAGTATATTTAATAACTAATTTAGTGTTGAAACATGAGTTTATTTTACTTATTTTAAAAAATTTAATTAAGCGTGGTGATAATTTTGATCGACATTCATAATCATTTAATTTGGGGCGTAGATGATGGCGCAAAGGATATAGAAGAAACAATTAGTATGATTAAAACGGCATACGCGCAAGGTATTACTAGAATTATAGCGACGCCACATTTCTATATGGACACTTATGAGCCAAATAAAGATGATTTATATGAGAAGAAAGCACTGCTAGAACAGCGATTAGAAGAACTAAATCTTCCTGTTTCGATTAAGCTGGGGGA
Organism: Staphylococcus petrasii; assembly: GCF_002902565.1. GTDB lineage: Bacteria > Bacillota > Bacilli > Staphylococcales > Staphylococcaceae > Staphylococcus > Staphylococcus petrasii. The sequence goes on from NZ_PPRC01000006.1 coordinate 7,702, forward strand.
AGAGATTTATTTAGAACCCGCTTCTTTTGAAAAAATTGAAACAAAAACTGCGCTATCTTTAGATAATCAAAAATACATATTAGTAGAATTTTCATTTAATGATATTCCATTATTTATATTTGAACTTCTTGTTAAGCTAGTAGACATGGGCTATGTTCCTATTATCGCGCATCCTGAACGATATAAATCTGTACAGACTGATTTTAGCTTGCTTGAAAAGTTTGTCGATTTAGGATGTATCTTGCAATTAAATGGCGGTTCGATTTTAGGCAATCATGGTAGAAGTGCTAAAAAGGCTGCCAAATATATGGTAAAACATCGATTATTCCATCTTATCGGTAGTGATGCACATAATGATGCTAATCGACCTTTTGTTACTGCTAAAGCGTTCAAGAAAATTAAAGACCAAGACTTTAAATACTTCTTAGAAACAAATGCAGAAGCTATTTGGAATAATCAAAGAATAAATAGTTACAAATACTTCCAATAAAGTAAGCAATAAAAAACGAGTTAGACACTATCGTCTAGCTCGTTTTTTAAATCGTTATACAATAAGTAATTTAATACCTCTAAAGATATTTAATATGAATAATATACCTCCCCAAATAAAGAAAATGACAGCAAGTACAAGACCTACAAACCAACCCATGCCATGTTGTGAACCCATTAATGCTGGCACAAATATTAATGCCACGAAACCTAAGGCAATGAGTACCCATGTCCAAATGTGATTAAATAAAGCGTTTCTAGAATGTGTTGATCCAGGTGGTGATGCGAAAATCCATACAATCAATGGGAAAAGAACTGGCGCAAAGAATACACTTAAATAACTTAATGCGCCAAGTATATTACCACTTCGTTCGTCATATCTATCTTCGTAATTTGCCATGTTTTTCACCTCAACTCTATATAAACACATAATGGTGCTCTTTTTAAGAATAAAAGCCTTAAATTACAACTCTGTAAGTTAATCGATAAAAAAAGAACTTTCGAGAAAATAATTAATTCTCGAAAAGTTCTTTTTAATTCCCTGTATATCAAATTATGCTTGTGAATGTTGTTCTTTATTGTCTTTATTTTTATTCCAAGGCATTGGAATGTGTAAGTGTAGTAAATCGAATTTTTTAATGATTAAACCTATAATAAAGGCTAAAACAACAGCTGTAATTGCGACTGCCACAATTGTAATAATTGAAGTGATTGGGTTATTGAAACCAAATAATACAATCGCACCGGCCATTGGTGTCGCCATACCAGTTACGCCAATTTTCAAGCCACTGAAATTGATGATACATGCAGTAACCATACCGATTAACGCGTTTGCCCCATAAAGGACGGGTGCGTATTTAACGATAAGATCAATTTGTGTAAGTGGTTCGATAAATACAGCGAAGCGGTTAGACTTATTACCAATTTTAAGTAAATTAAATAATGTGAAGTTCGCAAATGATGCGCCTGTACAAGTGATGGCACCGATAGCCATTGGAACTCCTGTTAAGCCTAATATACTTGCAAGTACCATTGAACTTAATGGCGTCATGCTTGTTACTGGAATGATTAAGCCTAAAATAATCGCTAACGCGTATGGACTGCTATCTCCTACAGAGTTAACGGCATTCGCGATTGAATTTAAGACTGCGGTAACACCTGGATTAATTAATGTTGCTAAGCCGTATACTAAAGCTGGCGCAACAAGAATAACCACGATTAAATCTAAACCGTCTGGTACTTTTTTCTGAATAAATTTAATAACGAAAGCTGTTAAATAAGCAGCAATGAATGCAGGTAATAAACTAAACTCTTTTAGTGTAAGACCTACGATAACAGCGAATACAGGTGATACTTTTAAATTAAGACACGCTAGTATTCCGACTGCAATACCGCCTAAACTACCTGCTAAATCCCCAATTTCTTGTAAGAATTTTATATGGAAAATGCCTCCAATGGCATAACTTAAGAATGCTTGTGGTAAGAAAGTCGCACAAGCAGCCCCTGATAACGCTTGTAATCCTTCTTGGCCATATGGCGCAAATTTTAAGAATAACGTCATAACAATAAGCACAATCACTAATGTGCCGACCCCTAAAATGATATTCATTTAAAATAACTCCTTAATATATAATGTGTATTTTAAAACATTTTAATATTGTAACATATATTGCAAGTATTAAATTTACTGACGATTATATTGTTTATATTTACCGAATTATTTGGAGCTATTGTTTTTTATTTCCAAAAGTTCTGTAAAGATGAGTTAAATAGTATAGCGACAAGGATGAGAGATACTTAGGCTAATTTTTTCTATAAATGGTATAGTGAAGAAAAATAATTTAATTTCATAAAGTGAAAAATTGATTGTAATTAATAGAACATGGAGATTAATACATGGATGGTATCATTGCGTTTCTTCAAATGTTAGTTGTCGTACCTTATTCAATATTTTTATTGGCAGTTTTTATGTATTGTATATGGAAGTGCGTCTTTTTCGTAAATGATTTAATTAGGGGTTTGTTAGGTAATAGATTACGAAATAATGACTCTGAAGGTATGTCATTTTTAATTTTATTTGTAGCTATATTTTTAGGCTCATTATTATTTATTATTCCTTTCTATATTGTCGTAATGTTGATTGGTAATTTCTTCCAAATCCCTTTAGTAATTATCGGTATTTTTATTATTGTTAAAAAGTTAAAGTAAAGATAAGAAACTTTATAATCAGATCGATGCATATTTTAGAAAATGTACAATGTAAATTACATTTAATATAATAGATAAAATAAAACTATAAAATATTTCGTTAAAGAATGTTGATTGATATGACAGTAGCGCTTGATGGGTTTAATTTTCAAAAAGCGTGAAGAGTGGAATAAGTTTGAGCATCAATAAAGTAAATCACAAAGGAGCGCATTCATGGAGAAGTTAGTTTCAATTATTATATCTGTGTACAATAAAGAATTGTATTTAAGGCAATGTATAGAGTCATTAATTGATTTAAAGATGGATAAGGACCAAATCGAGGCGATATTTGTAGATGATTGTTCTACTGATCAATCGGTGGATATTATTCAAGAATATGCGAAGGATTATGAGTTTATCCATTTAATTCAATTGCCTCACAATACGGGGAGTCCTTCTGAGCCTAGAAACGTCGGTATTGAGGAAGCATCAGGTAAGTATATTACGTTACTAGATGCAGATGATTGGTTAGACGTTGATGGTTTCCCTCAATTAATGGAAAAGGTAAACAAAGATGACGCGGACTTTGGTTTAGGCCAATGTTTTAAGCACACAGCTAAGAGTGTGTCGTATCATGGGAAATTCACGTCTTATAAGGAAGCATCACATCTGAAACCTCAAGAAATCAAGAAGTTATTCAGAGCAGTAGGTCCGCCAGGCAAAGTATTTAAACGTCAATTAGTCATCGACAATCAAATTAAGTTTGAACATATGAAATATGGCGAAGATAAATTATTTTTTGTTGAACTATACTCAAAAGTAAATGATATTACGATGTCAGTAGCGCCAATGTATCATGTGAACCGATATGATGAGAATGAGTCATTAGTGAAACAAACGTCTATGTTAGATAAAGCGCAGTTAAACTTAGAAATCACAAGAAGAATATGTAATATGGAAATGGATTCATCATTGAAAGAAATGATTATGTCTCGAATCGTTGAAATAGATTTCATTTCACGTTTCCTTCGTACAAAGACATTTATCAAATCTCAAGACAAACAAGCGTTTTATGACATATTTGATGAGCTGGAACAGCTATTAACTGACTACAATATTGACGTGCCGTCGTTAGTAACTAATCCTGTGTTCAAAGCGATGTACACTTTATATCATCAAGAAGATAAAACGGACTTTATTCATTTTACGAAAGATGTGGTCCATAATAAGTGGCGCTATATCATTCAAGATAATGTCATTTATAGAGATTTCGTTCGCCACTATGACGCAATTAATCCAATTCCTGTCGATTGTTATCCAATTTATGAGGGGACGCATCTCATTAATGGAAATAAATATGAAGTGATTCACGTGATGAAGCCTGAAGATGTTAAAATTCGTGCCGTGAACATGATAGAAATTAATAATATGGCGAATAGTTGCGAATTAGAATTTGAATATGAGAATGGCAGAATCTATATTTCACATGACCATTTTAAAGGCTTGGATAAAGTGAATATTAATCTTAGCGTGGAATATGGCGAAGCGGATCACTCACTGGTATATGCCTCATTCCCAAGTTTCAACGATGTTTACACAATGAAACGTCAAAGTTTTAAATTAGAACTAATGCATCCAGAAGCTGAGAAGAATTCAGAAACTGCTGTAGAGGATAAATACTTTGTGAATATTAATGGGCCAATGATGACGCTGAAAACGATTAATGTTTATCAAGATTTAGCTTTTAAGGAAAAGGTGGCAAGCTTGGAAGCAGGAAGTCGTATTACTTCGAAAGAAATTCAACATACGTCAAATGGTACGCCAAGATTAGTACTTGAAGACGGCAGCTTTGTAACGGCGAATAAAGACTTTATCGCGTTAATTAAAACGAAAGATAGCGAAAAATACATTACTGAGACGCCAAACGAAGTTAAAATCATCAAAGGATGTAAATTATACGATTCACGTCAATTTAAAGATAATGTAGTTGAGCCTCTTAAAGTAGGAGAGACATTGAAGATTAAGAATATTATCTACACTAAAAGTTCAACACCTCGTCTCGTAACAGAAAACGGCTACTTCTTAACAGCAAATAAAGACTTTGTAGAAATACTTCGTTAAACTCATAACACTGAATACAAAATTAAAGGTTGGGACATAAACGCTTTATGTCTCAACCTTTTTTCACTATTTTATAAATATATTATTCCATGCTTCCGTGAATCGTCTCGATATTATGTTTCATCATTTTATAATAAGAATCTCCTTTAGATCTTTTTTCTCCAATTGAATCTGTAAATACTTCTCCGTAAATACTTTTGCCAGTTTCTTCAGACAAGCTATTCATAGATTTTTTATCTACACTTGTTTCAACTAATAAATGTTTAATGTGATTGTCTTTAACAAATTTTATAGCTTGTTTCATCTGTGAAGGTGTGCCTTGTTTTTCAGTATTGATTTCCCAAATATAGCCAGGTTTAATATCAAATGCTTTTGAAAAGTATTTGAAAGCACCTTCACTTGTAATCATGGCACGTTCTTGTTTCGGAATATCATTAAATTTATCTTTACTATCCTTGTTTAACTTTTCCAGTTGGGCAAGATAAGTCTTACCTTGTTCCTCATAGTCTGCTTTATGTGATGAATCTGCTTTAATTAGTTGTTCTTGAATGTTCTTCACATATTGAATCCCATTGTCTAAACTCAACCAAGCATGTGGATCAATCTTATCTTTATTACCAGTTTCCCCATTTAAATAGATGGGTTTAACACCTTTAGACACCGCGAAGACTGACTTATCATTAGTAGATTTACCTGCTTGTTTTAAGGCTTTTTCAAACCAACCGTTACCAGATTCTAAATTGAAACCATTGTAGAAGATGACATCTGCATCAGTAAGCTGTTTAATATCTTTCGGTTTCACTTCATATTCATGGGGGTCCTGTCCCACGGGTACGATGCTATGAACGTCTACCTTGTCGCCAGCTACCTGTTTGACCATATCATAAATAATGGAGTTAGTAGTCACGACCTTCAATTTGTCATGATGTTTACTATGTTGCTCATTAGAATTTGAACTACAAGCTGCTAGAACGAGCATTAATGCAATAAGTAATGGAATAAATTTTTTCATGTTGTTTGTACACCTCTGTATTTTGTTTTTATTTTTGAAAAGAGAAGGGTCAAGATATAAATACTAAATGTTGCAATCACAATCGTCGCACCACTAGGCAGATTGTAAATAAAGCTAAAGTACAAGCCGATGATAGAACTTACTACGCCTATCAAACTTGCTACAATCATCATCGAATATAAATTCTTTGTGATTAAAAAGGCGGTCGACGCCGGTGTCACAAGTAAGGCAACGACTAAGATAATGCCTACAGTTTGAATACTAGCGACGGTAACTAAGGCGAGTAAGAGCATTACAAAATAATGAATCATCGTTGTATTCAATCCACTCACACGGCTAAATGTGGTATCAAAGGTTGAAATCATTAATGGTCGATAAAGTATGACAATCAGTAACATCACGATGACGCCAATAATGATGGTTGTCCAAAACGTTTGTCGCGTGATTGCGAGTAAGTTCCCGAATAAAATATGATGTAAATCTGTCGTGCTATTGATAAGACTAATAATGATGACACCCGTTGCGAGAAATGCAGTGAAACTAATGCCAATTGCTGCATCGGGCTTTGTTTTACTATTATTTGAAATGTATCCAATTAATAAACTTGCAATCATGCCAGTTACTAACGCCCCGATGAACATCGGAATATTGAATAAGAAGGACAAAGCTACCCCAGGTAAAACGGCATGACTCATTGCATCTCCCATTAACGATAATCCACGCAAGATAATCAAACTTCCTACAGTTCCACATACAACACCTACAACGATTGATGTAATTAAAGCCCGGTTTAAAAACTGATAATCAAATAAATGTTGAATGAAATCAGTCATTTGGTAGGTCGCTCCTTTCTTCAAAAGTAGAAGACACATTAAATAGAAATGTTCGATTTAGATATTGTGATTGCATCGCCTGATGACTATCACCGAAGAACCTAACAGTACGATTAAGTAACAGGATTCGATCGAAATATTGTTCTGCTTTAGATAAATCATGATGCACAATAAGAATGAGCTTGCCTTGATTTTTTAATTGGCGAAGTTTCTCCATAATAAGTTGCTCACTGTTAAAATCGATGCCTACAAATGGTTCGTCTAATAAATAAACCGTACTATCTGACATCAATGCTCTTGCTACAAGTACACGTTGTAACTGACCGCCACTAAGTTCGGAAATTTGTTTGTATTGTAACGATGCTAAGTCCAAATCCCTTAATAGTTTTTGAAACTTCATTTTTGAAGCGTGGTCGACGCGTTTGAACCAGCCGATGGTTTGATAACAACCAGATAATATGACTTTCTCCACATTGATTGGAAAGTCTAAGTCTAATTGTGCTTTTTGAGGAATATATGTAACGTATTGCAATTGTTTATGTATGAATTTGCCATATAAATACATCTCGCCGGTTGCGTTGAATTCACCGATTAGACATTTCAACAAAGATGATTTACCGGCACCATTGGGCCCCATAATACCGATGATCTTCCCAGAAATTGGAATCTTTAAAGTAATATCTTTAAGGACATGTTTGTGATTTAAATGCAAATTCATGTTGCTAATTTCTAACAATCAACTACCTCCTAAATAAAAGTTTAGGTTAACCTAATTTATTTTATAATAAACACCTAAAATAGAATGTGTCAAGTTGAGACAGTAAATAAAAATATGGATAGTATATGTAATTATTCAGGAAATGATGGTCTTAATCGCTCTTTAATCATGGTTGTGGCTACATTTAATTAATTTGAGTCAGATTGACAATTAAATATTTAAATGTAAAATATAAAACGTAATAATTACGATTTATAAAAAGAAAGGTATGATTTTATGGGCAAGATACCTGTAACGGTATTGAGTGGTTATCTCGGGTCAGGCAAGACGACGTTACTTAACCACATTTTAAATAATCGTGAAGGCCGTCGCATTGCGGTTATTGTGAATGATATGAGTGAAGTAAATATCGATAAAGATTTAGTTGCAGATGGCGGGGGACTATCTCGAACAGATGAAAAATTGGTCGAACTATCTAATGGTTGTATTTGTTGTACGCTTAGAGATGATTTGCTAAAAGAAGTAAAGCGTCTTGTAGAGAAAGGGAATATCGACTATATTGTGATTGAATCTACAGGAATATCTGAACCAGTACCTGTAGCGCAAACATTCTCTTATATTGACGAAGAACTAGGTATCGATTTAACTACTATTTGTCAACTCGATACGATGGTAACGGTAGTAGATGCGAATCGATTTATTAATGACATCAATTCTGAAGATTTACTTATTGATCGTGATCAAGAGGTGGATCAAACGGATGAGCGTTCAATTGCTGATTTACTCATTGACCAAGTAGAGTTCTGTGATGTACTAGTGCTTAATAAAATGGATTTAGTAACTGAAGCAGAATTGACAAAATTAGAAAGTATTCTAAGAAAGTTACAACCAGAGGCAAAACTAATCAAAACGATAAATGCTGAAGTGGATATTGCTGAAGTATTAAATACAGGTCGTTTTAACTTTGAGAAGGCAAGTAATTCTGCAGGTTGGATAAAGGAACTAACTGAGGGAGGCCATGCTGCACATACACCTGAAACGGAAGAGTATGGTATTAGTTCTTTCGTATATTCAAGACGTCTACCGTTTCACGCTAAACGTTTTAACGATTGGTTAGAGCAAATGCCTGATAATATCGTACGTTCGAAAGGTATAGTATGGCTTGCCCAATATAATCAAGTGGCATGTTTGCTTTCACAGGCAGGTTCATCATGTAATATACATCCAGTAACCTATTGGGTAGCAGCAATGTCAGCGGAGCATCGTGAACATATCCTTCGACAACGCCCAGATGTAGCAGATAGTTGGGACATTGAATATGGGGATAGAAATACGCAATTCGTGATTATAGGCACAGATTTAAATCAAGAAAAGATTGAGCATGAATTAGATCAATGTTTAGTTAACAGTGAAGAAATCGGTAGTGATTGGAGCCAACTTGAAGATCCATATCACTGGCAAATTAGACAAGTTTAAGTTCAACAATTTATCAAATAATCTAATTTTAAAAGCCTGGGACAAATGTAAGGTGTCTCAGGTTTATTGTTGTCATAAACAATGTACGGAAACGTTAAAATATATTAAAATCAGAAAATTTTTTAAATTTATTGAATATTTCGAACAAATGAAGCCGAAAATTTTGTATAATAGCAAGTAAACTAGAAATAGGAGAAAGAGACTTATGACGAAACACAAACTTTCAATTAAAGATAATATTTTTATTGGATCAATGTTGTTTGGTTTATTCTTTGGTGCTGGGAACTTAATCTTCCCAATTCATCTAGGACAAACGGCAGGGTCTAACGTGTTACTCGCCAATCTTGGTTTCTTAATTACAGCAATTGGGTTACCATTCTTAGGGATTGTAGCGATTGGCATCTCTAAAACGAATGGCGTTTTTGAAATTTCTTCAAGAGTAAGTAGGACGTACGCTTATTTATTTACTATCGCATTGTATCTTGTAATAGGGCCATTCTTTGCCTTACCAAGACTTGCGACAACATCTTATGAAATTGCATTTTCACCATTTGTTTCGCCTAGTACGGGTAAAATTTTATTACCAATTTTTAGTATTTTGTTCTTTGTTATTGCATGGTTCTTTGCGAGAAAACCTTCAAAAATACTTGATTACATAGGTAAATTTTTAAATCCAGTATTCTTAATTCTGTTAGGAATTGTAGTACTATTAGCGTTTATTCGTCCAATGGGTGGCATTAGTCACGCGCCTGTAAGTGCGGATTATAGCAATAGCGTGTTACTTAAAGGTTTTATCGACGGTTATAACACGCTTGATGCTCTAGCGTCACTAGCTTTCGGTATCATTATCGTAACGACAATTAAGAAGTTAGGTATTACAAATCCAAACGGTATCGCGAAAGAAACGTTTAAATCTGGTGCCATTAGTATTATTGCGATGGGCGTTATTTACACATTATTAGCTGTCATGGGTACGATGAGTTTAGGGCATTTTAAAGTCAGTGAAAATGGTGGTATTGCACTTGCTCAAATCGCGCAACATTACCTTGGTGACTATGGCATTATCATCTTGTCATTAATCATCATCGTGGCATGTTTAAAAACGGCGATTGGGTTGATTACCGCATTTTCAGAAACATTTACAGAACTCTTCCCGAAAATGAACTATCTATGGTTAGCGACAGGTGTGGCAGTACTAGCGTGTATCTTCGCTAACGTGGGACTTACAAAAATCATTATGTACTCAACGCCAGTATTGATGTTTATCTATCCATTAGCAATTACGTTAATCTTATTAACATTGGCAAGTCCGTTATTCAACCATTCAACGATTGTTTATAAATTTACGACATTCTTCACAATGTTCGCGGCGTTCTTTGATGGCGTAAATGCGAGTCCAGAATTCTTTGCGAAGACAGCATTCGCGCAAGCGTTAATTGGTTTCGCGCAAAAATATTTACCATTCTTCACGATTGGTATGGGATGGATTGTTCCTGCAATTATCGGATTTATCATCGGCCTAATTGTCTATAAAGTGCGTTTTGGACGTCACAAACAACTTCAATAATTGCTTAATTTATAAGCTATGTTTAACTCATTTAGTATGAGCTAAGCATGGCTTATTTTTTATGCTTTTAAAAAGTCACTATTGTACAAATAAAAATATTATAGTACTATATAAATCGTAATTATTACGATTTAATAATAGTGAGGAGAATTTGATGACTAAGAGTTATGAGGTTTGGTGGCAAAAGGGAGACGAAACAGACGATGATATGGCCCGCGATCACCAAGAAGCATGGGAGAGAACGATACAACTACTAGATAGTTCAGATATTGAGGGCAAGACGATTTTAGATGTGGGATGCAATCAAGGCGGATTTTTGCGTCATTTATACGACAAGATTCAATTTAAAGCAGGCGTAGGTATTGATTTAGCTCGTTTATCTTTGGAAAAGGCAGACGCCTTAAAAGGACAGCGTCCGCTTAGCTACTTTTTAACGGACAAACCACAAGATACAGCGTATACATATGATACGGCAGTTAGTACGTCAGTCTTATATTTAATCGAAGATGTGCCAAAGCATGCGCAAGACTTAAAAGAAGTATTAAAACCTGGTGGCGTTTATTATGCAACGTTTGCAGATTTAACACATAATCCAAGTCGTCAATATATGGATGACACGATTAATAAATATGGTGCGACGCCTTCTCAAAATCACTCGTTAAAGCATATTGTTGATAGCTTTGTTGAGGCTGGATTTGAAGTCGCAGTCATGAAAGAACCCATTCCAGACGTCATAGATTTAACACATTATAGTGATTTTTATTTAACGCCAAATGATTATTTACGCACGCTGTATGAAGAGTCATTTTTAATAAAAGCGAGATTGAAAGAAGGTACTGGGGAATGAAAAAGAGACTAATAATGACAGTGGCTGCAAGCGCGACGCTCTTACTAGCGGGATGTGGTAACAGCCATAAAGATGGCAAGGATATCACGGTATCATTACCGACTGAGGCAAAGGCAGACAAGCTTGATGCACAAGGTTATGACGCGACAATGCCAGTGTATAGCGCGGTTTATGACGCATTAGTAAAATACGATAAAGATAAAGGCATTAAAGCAGGCTTAGCAGATAAATGGAGTGTGGATAAGTCCGGCAAAGTATATGAATTTCATTTAAAAGATAATGTTAAATTCTCGGATGGCTCAAAGTTAGATGCCAAAGCGGTTAAATTCTCCATTGAGCGCGCCAAAGCAATGAATAAAGAAACGACAGTGGAAACGTTGAAGAAATTAGATAAAGTTGTCGTGAAAAGTGATCACGTCGTCCAACTTAAATTGAAATCACCGTCGAACCAAGTGTTGAACGAATTAACGCAAGTGCGACCTTTACGCATTATGAGTCCACATTCTGTAGAAGGTGAGAAAGTAACAGGTAAATTCAAGAAAGCGATTGGTACTGGGGCGTTCGTAGTTGATCACACAGGCAAAGAAAAGACGACAATGAAACCTAATAAATACTTCGATAATAACCATCCAGTTAAATACAATCTAGCTTTCCAAACGATTGAAGATGGCGATTCTAGAAACTCTGCTGTGCAAAGTGGCTCAGTAGACATTTCCGGTGGTTCACTAGGCATGTTATCGGATCAACAAATTAAACAAGATAAGAAGAACAATAAATTAAAAGTTGAGGATAGACCAAGTACTGTAAGTCATTTCATGGCCTTTAATCCGAATAATAAAATATTGAGTAACAAAGCGATTCGTGAAGCGATAAGTAAGAGTATCAATGCGAAAGCTATTGCGGGCAAACCAGTTGAAGGTTTATTCCAGAATAATGTGCAGTACGTTAATAAAGAGAATCAGCAACCTCATGTCTTTGATATTGCCGGTGCTGAGAAACTGTTGAAGACTGAAGGTTATAACAAGAATAAAGACGGTATTTTTGAAAAAGATGGTAAACCATTATCATTCAATTTAGTCATTCAAACGGCAGAGTTTCCAAATTGGAAAGACAAAGCAGAACAAGTACAACGTGATATGAAACAAGCAGGAATTAAAGTGAACGTTAAAACGTTAGATGCTCAATCTTATTATGACACATTGTGGACTAAAAAGGACTATGACCTCATTTTCTATAGAACGTATTCAGATGCGTTAATGCCATACAACTTTATGAGTTCAGTATTTAAAAATAATGATGGTAAATCTGGTGTCTTAGCTAATGATGACGCGCTTACCAAACAATTAGATGATTATCCATCATATGTATCGAAAGAAGACCAGCAGCACGCCTTTGATGATATCTTTAAGCACTTTAATAAGCAATATTATGGTGTGCCCATCGCTTATCCGAATGAAACATTTGTAGTTAGCGATAAAGTAAAAGAATTTAAATTCTCAGGATTAACGGATGCGCCAATAGATTATAAAGCATTGAAAGTTAAAGAGTAATCATGCTGAAACGCACGTTTAAATTATTACTCTATTTAATAGTGAGTTCATTTATTATCTTTGTCTTAGTTGAAAAGACATCCGGCAATCCAGCAATTCTTTATCTGCAACGTCATGGTTATACCTCAATTACGCAAGAAAATATTGAGTTAGCCCAACATAAACTTGGTTTAGGTCGAAATCTATTTCTTAGATATATCGACTGGATTGGTCATGCATTTACAGGAAATTTAGGTTATAGCTTTAGTACCAACGAGCTTGTTACTTCAATGATTATAGAGGCAATTCTTCCAACGCTGACGTTGATGATTGTCTCTGCCAGTATCATGTTGCCTGTCGGATATGTTATCGGCTATGTCGTTGGCACACGACCACAAACTCGTTATAGCTCTGTTATTCGTGGAGTCGCGCAAGTGATGACGTCTATGCCTGAATATTGGTTAGCGATATTACTCATCTATTATTTAGGCGTTCGTTGGCAACTCCTACCATTTGTTGGCAGTGATTCTTGGCAACACTTTATATTACCGATCATTGCCATCGTTTTGATAGAAGGTTGTCATATTTTATTAATGACTGCCCATCTTATTGAAAGAACACTAGCTAATGATGCTTATCAACTGGCTTTATTACGTGGCTTTCCGTTAAAAGCGCGTATTGTCGTGCAAATTAAAGAAATATTTGCCCCTCTTATGACTATTTCTGTGAATAGCGTTATTCATTTAATTGGAAAAGCAGTCATCCTAGAAGTCATCTTCAGTATGTCAGGTATAGGAAAGTTACTCATTAATGCGATTAATCAGCGAGATTATCCACTTATTCAAGGAATTGTAGTCATTATTATTGTTATTATCATGCTTATTAATTATGTGGGAGACTTAATTATTTTGAAAAATGAACCTAGATTACGTCGTGATGCTTATGAAAAAGTTGATGATGAGAAGAGAGGTTTGACATGAAGAGACACAGTAAAACATATGGCCTAGTATGTCTGACAGTTGTCATCTTAATAGCATTAATTATCTATAGCGTCATGCGTAATACTCAACAGTTTGCGCCATTAGAATCTCCAGGTTTGCAACATTTATTAGGTACAGATCAATTAGGAAGAGATTTCCTTGCTAGGTTATGTGTGGGAAGTTTAGTAACGCTTAGTTTAACTGCAATTGTCATTATATTAAGTGTTGGAATTGGCTTGGTGCTTGGTCTAATTGCAGGTATAGAAAGAAAGTGGCTAGATCAACTCGTGATGTTTATGGCAGATATGTTGTTGGCGATACCTTCCTTCATTATCGCATTAGTTGTCTTAAGCTTGGTCAGCAATTCAATGATAGGTATGATTCTTGCCCTCACATTAGGATGGATGGGACGCTACTTGCGTTACTTTAGAAATTTGACGCGTGATATTCAGAAGCAACCTTTTATTCAATATGCCGTATTAAGTGGTAATTCGAAAGTGAAAACAACAGTCACGCATGTGATTCCGCATTTATGTAGTAACATCTTTGCTTTAATCACTGCAGATTTCGGCAAGATTATGCTTAGTATTTCAGGTCTTGCGTTTCTTGGTTTAGGTATTAAACCGCCAACGCCAGAATTAGGAACAATTTTATTTGATGGTAAGAGTTATTTCAATGGCGCGCCATGGTTATTCTTCTTCCCTGGATTACTGTTAGGAGGTTATGCTTTATTATTCCAAATCATCAACAAAAAGATAACCCGATAGTAAACGTAGAACAATTAAGTGTGTTTGATAACGACCGTACCTTGATTGATTCGGTTTCTTTAAAAGTGAACAAAGGAGACTTTCATTGCATAATTGGCGAAAGTGGAAGCGGTAAATCATTGTTGACTAGAACCATTCTTGGCATGAAACGAGATAATTTGCGATATCAAGGCACGGTGGATATCGATTTAAGTAAAACGGATGCAGTCTTCCAAGATGTTTACAGTAATATGTTTCAAAACGTTACCATAGGCAAACAATTTCAATATTTGTTTGAAGCCACAAAGTCTACAATGACTTCGGAACAGCAAACTGAGTGGGTAATAGAGCAAATGCGCTTACTTGGTTTAAATGAAGAAGAAAAATTACTTAAACGTTATCCTTTCGAAATGAGTGGTGGCATGGCGCAACGAATTGCCTTCATAATGTCATTAATAAGACGCCCGGGTGTCTTATTTTTAGATGAATCGACGAGTGCATTGGATACAGATAACGTTGAGCGGTTGATGTCGTATTTGATTGAAGCGCAACAGCGTTATGGTATGACGATTATCTTTATCACACATGATATTAATTTAGTTAGAAACTATGCGACTCATATGAGTATTATGAAAAATGGACGTATCATCGAAAGTGGCGAGGCGGAATCAATTCTGAACAATCCTTCTGAACTCTATACGCAAAAGTTAATTGAGATAGCACATAGGAGAAAAGATTATGCTAGAAATTAATAATGTGACTAAACATCTTGGTGGGAAAATCATTTTCAAAAATATTAGTTTTGAGATGAAACAACATCATTTACTGATTAGTGGAGAAAGTGGAAGTGGTAAGTCTACGTTAGCCAAGATTCTAGCGGGATTAGATACAGATTATAGTGGCCAATTGTATCTCAATCATAGACCTCGTGAAGTTTATACAGCTAAAGAATGGATGAAAGTAATCCAATATGTACCACAATATCAACGTGATACATTAAATGGACGTAAAACGGTGCGCTATATCTTAACCGAGCCATTGAAGAATTATCATTTTCAAAAAGAAACGTACGCCAAGAGAATTGAAGCAGTGCTAGAGCGTTGTGCATTACCATCAGAGATCTTAAATCAGCGCATTGACACGTTGAGCGGGGGTCAATTTCAACGCGTTTGGATTGCTAAAGCGCTAATTGTAGAACCACAAATATTAATATTAGATGAAGCGACCACAAATTTAGATGTGATTAATGAAGAAACCATACTTCAAATGCTCAAAACACTAAAAGAAACGCAACTCGTCATTATTTCACACGATCAATATGTACTTAATTCGTTTAAAGGTAAAACAATTAAAATAGCCTCGACATATCATTAATTGAGATAGATTTGACGCTGAAAAAGTATAAGATATAACGTATTTTCATAAATAAATTCTATATATAGATGGATTTTAAGTTTGAAAATGAATGAAACAGGGGATAAATTTACTGTTAAGTGTATTTATGAAAGATTTAACGGGTTAAAAACGATAGGGCATATCTTAAAGGAGGAAATTTTTATGAATATCTATAAACT
The DNA here is from genome assembly GCF_002902565.1 of Staphylococcus petrasii. GTDB lineage: Bacteria > Bacillota > Bacilli > Staphylococcales > Staphylococcaceae > Staphylococcus > Staphylococcus petrasii. The sequence goes on from NZ_PPRC01000006.1 coordinate 23,781, forward strand.
TAAATATCAACATTATAAAGACATTGATAATAAAATCTTAACAGTATTTGTCGAAGCTGATAGTGAAGAGGATGTAAAAAAATTCGCAAAAGCAGTAAGTTATTCAGTAAAAGACATCGAAAAATTATCAGACGAAGAGTATAAAAAAGAAAGAGCTAAAGATGAATCATTTGGCCTTGAACATGCTAACAAATATATAGATAAATCTGACGAATATATAGATGATTAAGAAATGAAAAACAGTCTGGGACATTATTAAATGTAACGGACTTTTTTAACATTTTGGCAGTAGCTGACTGATTTGAAAATGCGCTTAAAGCAAGCTTTTTTCAATTCTAGTTATCCTTGCCGGGGAGCGGGGCCCCAGCACAGAGACTTTCGAAAAGAAAGTCTACAAACAAAGCAAGCTGGGGAGAGGACGAAATTATTTAAATTTCTGTCCCGCTCCCGTTTTTTTATTTGTCTTTCGTTTAGAAACGCCGTATATTCATAATAATCGTTATTTATAAAATGAAGAAATAAGGGAGTAATAAACATGAATAATCAAAAAGACAATTTTGAACATGCCATTGTATTAGGCGGTGGCGGATCGCTCGCTATAGGTTGGGAATTAGGTTATCTTTCAGCACTATCTGAAGCGGGCATTGACGTGAGACATGCAGATTTAGTCATTGGTACTTCAGGCGGCGCTCAAGCTGGTACTAGCTTAACATCTGACCATAGTTGGGAAGAGATTTATGACCAACAAATTGCGCCTAAATCTAATGAAGAACCTCCTGTTAATGATATGTCTGAAATATTTGCGCGTTATAACGAAATTGAGAAGAATGCTTCAACACCAGAAGAGTGGATTAAGAACTATAGCATTTATGCTTTAGAAGATCATAAGTTTAATGAAAGTGTGCATATTAACCGTTTAAAAAATAGAATTAAAGTATCGGAATGGCCATCTAACATGATGATTACTGCAGTAAATGCCAACAAAGCACAACGTGTTGCATTAACGTCAGAATCAAATGTCAATATCCATAGAGCCATGGCATCAAGTGGCTCATTACCAGGTGTTTGGCCAGCGACTACCATTGATGGAGAGAAACACTTCGATGGCGGTTGTCATTCAATGGAGAATGCCGACCTAGCAAAAGGCGCAAAAAAAGTATTAATCTTTGCGACAAATCTTCCAGTAGCAACGCCTTATACGCTTGATGATGCGATTAAAGAATTAGAACAAAATGGTTCTGAAGTAAAATTAATCACACCAAGTAAAGAGGTATTTAATAAATTACAAGAACTTGGTGGCAATACAGTTAACCCTGCCATTCGTCCAGACATTTTCAAAGTGGCGCAAGATCAAGGTCGACAAGATGCTAAAATGATTAAAACGTTCTGGGAGTGATTAGTGTGAACAAAGATTTAAGTCATATTCAACCACCGACGCATTTCAAATATAAAGAGGGTCAGACGATTCTCAAACAAAGTTATGAATTTAAGTGTGATAATCGCATTTATTTCAGTGAAACAGCACATCAAGACCTTTTTGATCATTCGTATCGTTTATATGTAGATGTCTTATCTCCTATTGGGGACTTTGGTTTGGGTCTAGATTTTAATGAAGTAGATGCCATTTATAATGACTTCATTAAATCGAAAGTAGAAGGCCAAATTTTAAATGAAACATTGCCTAATATGAACACGACAGCTGAGAATATTGCGATGTGGATGTGGGATGAGTTTGAACATCATCTTCCTGAGAATAATCATATGTATGAATTACAGCTATTTGAGACTGACCGCCATGGGGTAAGTCTAAATCGTTTTACTATGAAGGATTAATATAGTTAATTTTTGTGACTTCATTGTCTAGATTTTATATTTAGATGATGAAGTTTATTTTTTACTTTTCGAAAATGAAGCAAGTAATAAAACTTAGAAATTGACTTAGTTATCAACTTGTAACTATAATAGTTACATGAGGTGAGTGATTTGAAAATCAGTAGTCGATTTACTGTAGCTGTACATATATTATCTCTAGTCAAAATAGAAAGTAATCAAACATTGACGTCATCGTATATCGCGGGCAGTGTTAATACAAATTCAGTCGTCATTAGAAGATTGATCAGTAAATTAAAACAAGCAGATTTGATTGAAACCCATCAAGGAAGTGGCGGCATCCAATTATTAAAGCCTTTAAGCGACATTACGTTACTTGATGTTTATAAAGCAGTTGAAGTAGTGGATGAAGGAGAACTCTTCCAAATGCACGAAGACACAAACATTAATTGCGTCGTAGGTGCGAACATCCAAAGCGTATTAGAAATCGTCTTATTGCGTGCGCAAGACGCTATGGAAACGGTGTTGAAGAATGTCACTATGGAAGACATTGTATCAGGCATCTTACAAGAAAACGGATAATTTTAAGTCCGTTTCGCCCAACATGTAACTATTTTGATTACATGTAAGGCGGCATATGGGAAGCTACAAGTAGAAATTAAATCACACATCATCTCTCTGAAAAATAAATAAGTGGAGGAAATGAATATGAAAATTGGTATTATTGGAGCAACTGGTAAAGTAGGAAATAAAGTATTACAAGAAGCAACTCAACGTGGTCATGAAGTCACTGCGATTGTTAGAAATGCTTCAAAATTAAACAATTCTGACGTAAAAGTTATCGAAAAAGACATTTTTGACTTAACAGCAGAAGATATTAAAGAGCTTGATGTAGTGGTTAATGCATTTGGTGCACCACTAGGTGAAGAAGAAGCGCATGTAGAAGCTGGCCGTGCTTTAATTGCATTATTAAAAGATGTAGACACTAGAGCAATTATCGTTGGTGGTGCTGGTAGTTTATACGTGGATGACGCACATACAACACGTGTATTAGAAACGCCAGAATTTCCAGATATGTTCAAACCAACTGCCACAGGACAAGGTCGCAACCTTCAAGATCTTAAAGAGGCAGAAGGCATCATTTGGACATTTGTTAGTCCTTCAGCTGAATTTGATCCTGAAGGCAAACGCACAGGCACTTATACATCAGGTAAAGATCAATTATTAGTAAATAGCCAAGGGGACAGTTACATTAGCTACGCAGATTATGCGATTGCCATTGTAGATGAAGCTGAAAATGCAGCCCACGTTAACGAACGATTCACAGTAGTTGGCGAAAAAGAATAATAAATATGGTAGGGAATGTCTGAGACAAAGAAGTGGTTGTCTTAGGCATTTTTTATTTTAGCTACATTAGGAAGTAGGACAGGAACGCGAGTTTTAATTACCTTCTGACTTTGCCATTTGAATAAACGTCTTCGCTGCTTTAGATAAACGTGCTTTGTCGTTCTCTTTATATGCTAATACAACTTGGTTGTAATATTGATTAGGATTAAGTTGAACAAAGGTGCCATTGAAATGATCCGCAGTCATATCTTTAACGCTTTTAGGAACAAATGTCATTGCGATGCCTTCATTGACTAGGCGTAGAGCGTTTTCCACACTCATTGTTTCTAGCATGATATTAGGCACGATATTATAATCTTGTAGGATTTGATTAGATAATCGGCGTAGGGTCATTTCAGGTTTGAGTAAGATAAACTTTTCATTATTTAATAGGTGAAAAGGAAAAGCGCCATCGTCAGCATGTGCATTAGCTTGATCAAGTAATGCATGACCTGGAGGTAACGCTAAATAGATATTTTCAGTATATAAAATGTCATAAGATAAATCTTCATTATATAAAGGCAAGATAGTGACACCAATATCCACTTGTTGGTCCGCTACAATTTGTTCGATTCTGTGAGCAACTTCCTCTACAAGTTCAATTTCTACTCCCGGATAATTTTGTATGAATTTCGGCAAAATATTATATAACGTATGAGTCGCTAAAATTGGATTAACTCCAATGCGGATACGCCCCTTTTTCAAATTAGAAATCGTCTGCAATTCTTCACGCATTCGCGTATCAATCTCTTCAATGTCATGTAAATATTCAAGGAAACGTTCGGCCGAATAAGTCAGTTCTAATGGATTACTATCACGATTAATTAAAGTAACGCCTAAGTCATTCTCCATTTCTTTAATATAACGACTTAAGTATGGTTGAGAAATGTATAAATGTTTCGCTGCATGCGAGATATTACCATAACGCTGCACCGCTTCTAAATAACTGATGGCATGCTTATAGGACATTGATTTCCCTTCCTTTCTAGATTGTGTATTTAGAGCTATAACTTTTTAGTTATAGCTTTAATAGTTGAAAACGTCTTTTACATTCTTCGAAAATGGTTAGACAATAGAAGTGGACATAATAATAGAAATTACAAATATTATACTACTTTAAATTGTGATTCATTTTCAGGGAAACTCAATAAAAAGATAAAGGGGTAATGAATGATGACAAGAAATGTAATCGTGACAGGTTCAGCACAAGGTATAGGATATGCTATCGCACAAGCATTTGATAAAGAACAAGATCGTGTCTTCATCTTTGACATGAATCAAGAAGCGGCAGATAAAGCATCTAATTCATTAAACAATGGTGTGGCATATAAAGTAGATATTACGGATGAAGATGAAGTTTCAAGCGCGATTAAAGATGTAACTGAACAATATGGTGCAGTGGATGTGTTAGTTAATAATGCAGGCGTTCAACATATTGATAAAGTAGAAGATTTCCCGTTAGAACAATGGAATAAAGTAATTAATGTTATTCAAACGGGGACATTCTTAATGACGAAACATGTATTACCGTCAATGAAACAACAACAAAGTGGTCGCATTATTACAATTTCTTCAGCACACGGCGAAATGGCAGATCCATTTAAATCTGCATATGTAGCTTCTAAATTTGCGCAAATCGGTTTTACAAAAACTGTAGCACTTGAAACGGTTAAAGATGGTATAACAGCCAATGCTGTATTACCTGGGCCAGTGCGTACATCATTAATTGAAAATCAATTAGAACATCTTGCTAAACAAGATGACTCAACGAAACAAGAAGCAATGGAGAAATATATCACCGGCAAAATGCCAATGAATCGTTTGTTAGAATCTTCTGAAATTGCAGCTACAGTTATTTTCTTAGCATCAGAAGGCGCTACAGCAATTACTGGTGAAACAATTAGTGTTTCTGGCGGTTCAAACGCTTAATTAGTAAATATATTAAAAATAAAGAAAGGATGTATTTAGAATGGCAGAACTTAAAGATCAATTAATTGGAACTTGGAAATTAGTGAGATACCAAGATGAAGATAAAGATGGCAATATTTTCTATCCACTAGGCGAAGATGCAACAGGTTTTATTATGTATAATCCTGATGGCTATATGTCAGCTCAATTAATGCAACAAGGTCGTCAAGCTTATGCTTCTGGGGACTTACACACTGGTACAAAAGATGAAATGGCTGAAGCGGCACACGGTTATGTTGCATACGCTGGTCGCTTTGAATTAGATGAAGAGAATTCAACGATTTATCATACAATGGAAGTAAGTATGAACCCAACTTGGTTAGGTGACACACAACCTCGTGAATTTAAATTAGAAGGCGATACACTTAGTATCGTAAACGGCAATGTACCTAACCAAAAGTTAGTTTGGCAACGTGTGAAATAAATAGTAGGGATGAATAGGACGGAATGACGAATTCAAAGTGAATTCGGTTCCGTCTTTTTTCTTTGGATAAACGCATTCATTATTTTCATATCACTGCTATAATATTGAGTAATTAAATAAAGGAGGGGTTAAATGTTTTTAGCATGGAATGAAATTAAACGTAATAAGCTAAAGTTTGGGTTAATTATCGGCATACTCGTTTTAATTAGTTATTTACTATTTTTACTATCTGGCTTAGCAAATGGCTTAATTAATATGAATACTGAAGGCATCAAGAAGTGGAAAGCGGATGCTATTGTAGTAAATAAAGATGCTAACCAAACCGTTCAACAGTCTGTGTTTAAGACGTCTAAGGTAAAAGATGACTTTAAAGAAGAAGCACCATTAAAACAAATAGGCGTCATTGCATCAAACGGAAACAATAAGGAGAATGCTTTACTATTTGGAGTTACAGCTGATTCTTTTCTAATGCCTAAAATTGTTGATGGTAAAAAATTCCATAAAGATAATGATGTAGTCATTGACCAAACGTTAAAAGACAAAGGATTCAAAGTAGGAGACACTATAAAATTATCGCAATCTGACGAAAAGTTACATATTGTAGGTATCTCAGAAAGTGCTAAATATAACGCCTCGCCCGTCATTTTCGCAAATAATAAAACGATTGAAAAGATAAACCCAGCATTATCAACTGATAAAACCAATGCGGTGGTCGTAAAAGATAGTAATTGGAAAGATAAAAAAGTTGATAAAAATCTCGAAGTGGTCGGAATAGATAAATTTATAGAAAATTTACCAGGTTATAAACCTCAAAATTTAACAATGAACTTTATGATAACGTTCTTATTTGTTATTTCTGCAACAGTTATTGGCGTCTTTTTATACGTCATCACTTTACAGAAGAAGAATTTATTCGGTGTGTTAAAAGCGCAAGGGTTTACTAATGGCTTCTTGATGAAAATGGTCTTAGCTCAAACATTTATTCTAGCCTTAATCGGAACCTTGATAGGTCTAATTCTTACCTTGCTCACAAGTTTCGTCTTACCGGATGCAGTGCCTGTACAGTTTAATATTGGCACGCTTATTATATTTGGTATCGTTTTAATTGTGACGTCACTGATTGGTAGTTTATTCTCAGTATTATCTATTCGCAAAATAGATCCACTCAAGGCAATCGGTTAAGGAGGTGCCACAATGTTAAAATTTGATCAAGTTACAAAAGAATTCAAAGATGGAAATCGTATTATTGAAGCGGTTAAATCTACTACACTATCTTTTGATAAAGGGGAACTTATAGCGATTGTTGGCCCTTCAGGTTCTGGGAAAAGTACCTTTCTAACAATGGCAGGTGCATTACAAACGCCAACGTCTGGTGAAATTTATATTAATGACAACAAAATTTCTAAGTTAAGTCAGAAGCAATTGGCCAAGTTAAGAATGCAGGAAATTGGTTTTATCTTACAATCGACAAACTTAGTGCCGTTTTTAACGATTAAACAACAGTTTCACTTATTGAAAAACTATAAAAAAGACGTTTTAAATACTGAAGAATATAATAAATTGTTATCAGATTTAGGGTTAAAAGAACTGGAATATAAATTACCTTCTGAAGTATCTGGAGGGCAAAAACAACGTGTGGCTATTGCAAAGGCGATTTACACGCAACCTTCAATTATTTTAGCCGATGAACCTACAGCATCCCTTGATACAGAGAATGCTATGGCAGTGATGGAAATTTTAAAAGAACAATCTAAGCAACGCAATAAAACATGTATTATCGTCACGCATGACGAACGTCTAACTCAATTTTGCGACAAAGTCTTTCATATGGAAGATGGCCGTTTAACAGAAAAATAAATAAAAGAAACTAAAAAAAGCCTTTCTCTCTAATTAATTCAGTTTAATTAAAGAGAAAGGCTATATATTTAATAAAAAGTTATAATTTATTCAGCTTCTGAATTTTGAAGTTCGCGATCTTCGTCATCCATTTCAATCTTCGCTTTTTCAGATTCTTTTTTATATTTTTGGTACATAATTACTAAGATAATCGCCCACACTGGTGCGAATAGTACAGCATAACGTGTACTGCTATTAATTAGTAATACGACAAAGATAAATGCGAAGAATACTAAAATACCATAAGCTGTGTATTTACCACCTGGCATTTTAAATTTACTTTCTTCATGCAATTCAGGGTTTCTTTTAACAAATCCTAAATAAGCAATCATGATACATGTCCATATCATAATATTTAATACGGTTGAGAAAGTGGTGATTTGAACGAATACTTTCGTCGCATCTTTAAAGATAGCATTTAACACAACTGCGATACTTAATAATCCACATGTAAGTAAGATCGCATAAAAAGGTACGCCATTTTTATTTGTTTTATGTAAAAATGCAGGACCTTGTTTTCTACCAGCTAAGCCAAATAAAGTACGGCTGTTAGCAAAGATACCACTATTACATGATGAAGCTGCAGCTGTTAATACTACGAAGTTAATAATACCAGCGGCAAATGGGATACCGATTAAACCAAATAGTTTAACATAAGGACTTTCCTCAGGATTTAATTTATGCCATGGTACTACTGCCATAATCACAGCTAATGAACCAATATAGAATATTAAAATTCGGAAAGGTACGTTATTAATTGCTTGTGGAATTGTTTTATGAGGATTTTGCGTTTCTCCAGCAGTAATACCTATTAATTCAATACCAATAAATGAGAAGATAGCCATTTGGAATGACATAAGGAAACCTGATACTCCGTTAGGGAAAAAGCCTCCATGTTCCCAAATATTTGAAACTTTTGCTGGACCGTATTGCGTCTTCATAGCGAAGATAACCATGACGATCCCTACACCGATTAAAGCAAAAATAGTAATAACCTTAATAAGTGATAACCAAAATTCAAGTTCGCCAAATAATTTAGCACTAAATAAGTTTAAAGCAACTAATACTAAAATTGTAAATGCAGCAGTAATCCAGTTTGGCATCTGTGGATACCAATAGCTTACATATTTAGCTACGGCTGTTACTTCAGCCATCCCTGAAATAATCCAAGTTAACCAATAAGTCCAACCTACCATGAATCCAGCCATAGGATTGATGTGATGATGAGCAATATCACCAAATGATTTAAATCCTAGATTAGAAAGTAAGATTTCCCCCATTGCTCGCATAAACATAAATAAAATAAATCCTACGATGACGTAGGTTAACAATATTGATGGACCTGCTAAATGAATTGAAGCTCCGGCTCCTAAAAATAACCCTGTTCCTATTGCGCCACCAATCGCAATAAGTTGTATATGCCTATTGCTTAATTCTCTTTGCAGTTTATCTGCCATAATGTTCTTCCCTTTCGTGGGTACATATATGACTGAATATAGTGACTGTGTGTTGTATACCCTTTGTTATATCATAAATAATTTTTCTAAATAGCAAATTATTTATTTTACCAAAATTAATGATACCCTATTTAATAATTATTAATCAATTATTAGTATAAATAGTGACTATATTATACATTTATTAATAAAAATTTAAAACTTTTATTGTGAAAATAAGTATTAATTTTTTGTAAGCATATTTCTTCTCTTCCTTTTCAAATTCAGTAATAATCTAGATTACGAAAAAATAAATGAGAGTAGGTAAATAAATGAATGATTTTAATGAAATATTAGAAGGCAGAAAATCTGTTAAAGGATTTGACCCAGAATATAAAATTCCGCATGAAGAAATGAATGAAATGATAGCTAAAGCAACGAAAGCGCCATCTTCAGTAAATATGCAACCTTGGCGCTTTGTTGTGGTAGAAAGTGACGAAGCGAAAGCGAAATTACGTCCGTTAATTCAATTTAATACAAATCAAAATGATACGTCTTCTGCCATGATTGTCATCTTTGGTGACTTACAATGTTATGAAGAAGGCGAATATATTTATGAACAAGCAGTAAAAAATGGGCACATGCCTCAAGAAGTGAAAGAACAAATGCTTCCAATCGTACTTGAAAATTATAAAAGCCGTACGCGTCAATCAATGAGCGATATCGTCAAAGTAGATAGCAGTCTTGCAGCTATGCAATTAATGTTAGTAGCGAAACAACATGGTTATGACACAAATCCAATTGGCGGATTTGATCATGAAGAAATTGGTAAAGCCTTTGGATATGATTTAGAACGTTATGTACCTGTGATGATTATCGCTATTGGTAAAAAAGCTAAAGAAGCACATACGTCATTTAGAATGCCGGTAGATAGAGTTGTAGATTATAAATAATTTCTTTATTAGAGGTCATACTATTGATGGATTTTTTCCATAAGTATGACCTTAAATTTTTTATTTTATAAAAATTGGGTATAACTATAGAGGAATTGCGCAAAATATTTATTTTATTTTAATTTATAAGGAGGAAAAAGAATGACGAATGATTCTAAACAATTCCATTTCCAATCGTTGCGTCTTATTGCACCAGGTTTGTATGAAACAGAGACAACCGTGCTTCCATTTGATAAAAGATATTTGCTCAAATCTTTTGTTTTGGAACGTTCGCAAGGTAATGTTATCATTTATCATTCTCCAGGCATTGAAAAAGCTCAAGATGACATCGAAGCTTTAGGCGGTGCAACACGTGTCCTTATTAATCATGAATATGAATCGCTCGGAGGTAAAACAGATATCGATTTACCGTTTTGGATTCATGAAAAAGATGCCAAAGCGATGAGTGAAACAGTAGATATAGCTGGTCAGTTTACGCAACGCGAAATGTTAGATGATGACATTGAAGTTATTCCTACGCCAGGTCATACACCAGGCACCACAATGTATTTGTGGGATAACGGCGAACATCGTTATTTATTTACTGGCGACTTTATCTGTGTAGATAACGGAGAATGGCGTACAGTCGTTTTAAGCTCAAGTGATAGAGAAGCCTCTATTAAGAGTTTAGAAATGATACGCGACTTAGATTTTGATGCTATCGTGCCTTGGGTCGCTATTAAAGATGAACCTTCAGTCTTTTTTGTTGAAAATGAAAACGACAAAAAAGAACGCATTCAAAAAATAATAGACCGCGTTCATGATGGCGAGAATACTTGATAAATTGAAAAGGCATTTTAAAAGATAAAAATGAAATTCTATGTAAGACAATTTTCAATAACTGGAGATGATAGTTGATGAATGCCAATCGAGGAATCAACCATATCGGTTTAACAGTACCAGATATGGAAGTTGCTACAGACTTTTTCAAAAAAGGTTTAAATGGCAAGATCGCTTATGATAGTCAAAAGAAGACAGATGAACCTCGTGGTGGAGCGCATGTAGAACATATTCTTGGTTTAGATAAAGGGGCTAGTATCATTCATAAACGTATGATGGTTTTTGGTAATGGCCCTAATATTGAAATGTTTGAGTTTAAAGATGCGCAACAAGGTAAACCACAATCATTACAAGATATTGGGTTTACGCACATTTCATTCTATGTAGAAGCAGAAGAGTTCGATAATGTGTTATCACAAGTGAAAGAAGCGGGCGGACAGCCTATCTCTGAACCACATGATAATACAAAATATGAAGACACAGAAGGCAATAAGACAGTGTATGTTAAGAGCCCATGGGGTAGTTTAATCGAGATTCAAACCATTCCCAATGGATATTATTATCCAGATGATAGTGAAGCAAATGTATTTATTCCTGACCCGTCCGATGATTAAATTTAATAATTTATAAATATTGTTAGTTATTACAATATCGTTAGATTAAGATTTTTAATATTTTCTTGTTTAAATTTAAGGTATACTTTCTACATTAAGAACTTTATTAAATAAAGTCTTAAATGTCATTTGGATAGGGTAAAGCATCACTCACACATTATTAATTGGAATATCTTTATTGAAATTGGGTAAATAACTTGGAGGCATAGAAAACCCACTATGTCAATAGGAAATTAGGGGAGTTTTACAAAATGATTGATATTCAAATCGAAAAATCAGAATTAATTGAAGTAATGGAAAGTATTATTAATGAAAAAGTAAATGTTGAAAGCGAAGATGCATGTGAATATTTAGCAACTGAAATTGTAAATAGCTTAGAAGATTATAATAGCGATGAAACACAAGCTAATAATTTATTAGGCTTAAACAGTGAGTTGCATCATGAAGTTAACAAAACAAATCATGCTAAAAAAGTCACCTTATCTGCAACAGAAGACTCCAGTGAGACAGACGATGTAGTTCAAAATCAAAACGCGAGCAACAACTAATGATAACTATAAGTGAACATTTGGTTGCTTGCACAATAGGTAAACATGAAAATTTCACCTCCTTTGATAAGATTTAAGATCTTCTCAATAGGAGGTGATTTTATTTTTTATACATAATAAAAAAGACTTGTAAGAATGTGTTTCTTACAAGTCTTTGGTAGCGGAGGGGGAAGGATTTGAACCAACGCGAGCTAAAAGCTCCTACCAACCATAAATGGTTGGCCTCTTAAGCCAGGCTTGAGTACCCCTCCATGACAATACTTAAGTATCATACTATATAAAATAGTTTTTGTAAATAAATATGAATTAAATGTAAATATCGAGTAAATTCAAATAATTTTTAAATTTTTAATAAAAAGACGCATTGTGTCCCAGATATGTAATATAATAATAGTGAAAATTTTTAAATAATTATTATGAAATTGAGTTGAAATGTTCATTTTAAAAAAGAAAGGGATTAGGGGACAGATTATGTGGAAATCTAAATTCGGTAAATCATTAATTGCTAGCGCTATTATTGGCGCAACAGTATTAGGCTACACTGGACATCACGATGAAGCAAAAGCAATTGAAACAAACTATTATTATGACGGAATACAATCAAGCGGTTATCAAGCATATTTAAAAGCTAAGAAAATTAGCAATAATAATATTTCTATTCAATATTATCCAAACGCTGCACAAAATAATTTAAAAGCAGTTGGACGTGTTTCAAACTGGAATGGTTGGAAAGTAGAAAAGCCAGAATATAAAGGTCAAGACTCAATGGGTACTGGTACAGTCATTGGTGCACATACATTTATTACAAATGCACATGTTATTGATGATCGTTTTGGTAGAGCGGCCGCACCTAAATATATTAAATTTCAAATGAATCGTGATGGAAACCGTATACCTTATTCGTTCCAAGCGAGTGAAGTTATTAAAGTACCTCAATATGACATTGCTATTGTACATACAAAAGAAAATATGGCGAAATATGTTAAACCAGTTCGTATCGCGACAGATGCAGAAATTAATAAATTGAAATTCAATACACCACTTTATTCATTAGGCTATCCTTGGCAATATGGCGATAACACTAAACCATATTTTAATAAATTACGTGTGACACAATTTTCATCTAATGGTACTGAAATTCAAACGAAAGATATCTTTAGATCGGGGGCTTCAGGTTCTCCAATGTTAAATAGTAGTTTTAATACAATGTATGGCTTAAGAACGTATGGTTATAACTTAATGGGCGGTTCATCAGATGCTTATGCGAAACAAGAAATGTCTGGTGGGGAATCATTTAAAGGTTATGCTGGGAATTTTGTACGTCAGCACATTAAATAATATGATTTTATAACTGATAGGGCACGCTTGCTGGAGTAATCACGAAATGGTGAGTGCTCTGGTGGGTGTGCCTTTTATGTGAAAATTTTGCGTAGCGACGGTTTGTGTCGGTGGTAAAAGTTATAATGGAAGTATGATTAAAAAAGGGGTATTTGGTTCTGCATTTTCAAAAAAAGAGAGAGGGATGGGATGATGAAAAAGAATTATTTGATGGTTGGTGCGTTGACGGGGACGTTGTTGTTGGCGGGTTGTAGTTTGACGGTTAATGGTCCTGGTAAGTCGACGGAGGATAGTAATAAGACGTCGCAGTCAGATAGTAAGGGCAGCGATAATTCGAAATCTGAGGAGTCTAAAAAAACGGATAATAATTCAAAATCGAATGAGAATTCTAAGCAAGAATCAAAGAATAATAATACTGATAATGAGGTACAGAATTTATCTCAAGCGGAGAAATTGGCTTTGGCGTTAGAGGATGGAGCAATTTCGGATTATGCGATTACGGCGGATGAATTGAGAAATCATTCTTATACGACAAAAAGTTTTGACGGTAATCGTCAACATCATATTGATACTTATTATATGGAACATTTGGGCGCTGGTATTGAAGGTGCGCCTAGTGATATGAAGTTTTATAATGGTCGACCAGCTAAGGGTAATTTCTCGACGCTTGTGGGAATTGGGAATGATAAGATTTTAATTGCTGGTACTCAAAGTCCTGGTGATTATCAATCATTTGTAAATTCTCAAGCTGGTAATGAATTAGATATTCACGATTTGTATGAGAAATATGGCAATAATTCTGATTATAAAGAGATAGCGAAACAGATTTCATTTAGCCAGGCACCACAGACTAATGAGGCTGAAGACGAAGATACTGATCAATCTAGTAGCGAGTCTAGTGGTGAAAAGGTAACGCGTGCGAATGTGATTGATAAGGTTGAGGATTATGAAGGACATAAGTTAGATACCTCTACTTATACTTATAAGGAGCCTGAACAAAAATCTAATGGGGATTGGGGCTTCTCATTTGTTGATAAAAATGGTGATTTAGCGGGTTCATATATTGTTACAGCTGATGGAGATGTAATGAAATATGATGAAAATGGAGATCCGGAATAAATTTGAATAAATAGAGCAGAGGGAGTGGGACAATAATAAAATGTCTCACTCCCTCTCTTTAATGTTCATAGGTTTGTTTGATTTCATCTAATCGTTGGATGAAACTATCGATATATGATTGTGGTTCTAGCATTTTGGCTAATGGTGCTAATTGGTAAGCGATGTAATAGGCGTCGTATCTTGTGCAATTGACCCAGACTAATAATTTTTTATCGTAGCGTTCCACTACTTCTTTGATTGAAAATTGTTGTTGGAATTGGTTCCAAATTTGTTCGTCTATCTCAAATAAAACAGGGTTTGATGCACAATCTTTGATAAATTTTGATTCGAGTACTTTAATCGATTGGATATCGCGTACAGATATAGTGTAAATCGTATGTTTTTCTTCATAAGTAAACCAATAATCGAAATGCATGTATAAAATAGATAATGGTTTAATAACAAACTTTCGGTCCTTCACTTCAATACGGACTAAGTTTTTATTAACAATGGCTTTTTGAAGTGCTATTAATAATTTGCCTGGTAATAGTTCTTGTCGAACTTTGAATTGATTTAACATTGTCATTAGTACGTGTTTATCCGCAAGTTTAAGTGAAGAGATAGAGCTCGAAAGAAATTTATAAATATCATAATGTAATATTGGCGTTAAACTTTGAAGTTTAATTAATAAGCTTAAAATACCTAAACTATGTTTAGAGCTAGTGTCTTGTTTGAGCTCATAACCATTATGTTTGTGATTATAGACCACACGTGTATTAGTATGATTCCAATAAACACTTTCATAGAAAAAAGTATTAATTGTATTAATATCACGTTGAATAGATTTTTTACTGACATCTGTGAAATTACGTATATCATCTTGTGTAACGATACGACCATTAAGAAGTAATGTAAGTAGGTTAAGTATACGACTCGATTTATCCAAGAATTTTGTCCCCTTTTTATCGAAAGTAAACTTACTTTAAAAATTATTTATATCGTACCATATTATTTTTGGTATGTGTATAATTCCAAAATTAAAAAATTGTGGCAATTAATGGAAGTTTGGTGAAAAAATAGA
Source organism: Staphylococcus petrasii (assembly GCF_002902565.1). Classification (GTDB taxonomy): domain Bacteria; phylum Bacillota; class Bacilli; order Staphylococcales; family Staphylococcaceae; genus Staphylococcus; species Staphylococcus petrasii. The sequence goes on from NZ_PPRC01000006.1 coordinate 39,172, forward strand.
AATAGAGGATAATGAATGATTAAGCATAAATTATCCTCTATTTTTATTACTGTTGTGTAAGAGATTGATGTGAAAGTAAAAGTGCATAAATTGTATCAAGATGTGGCGTGCTAAGTTGATGTTTTCTTGCTTGGCGATAGATAAATCCTTGAATCGCTTCTACTTCAAGCGGTTGGTTTGCGATAACGTCATAATACATACTTGTTCCCATGTGATCAGGATAGCCTGCATAAATGTTCATAATATCTTCGACAATAGTATTTGAAAAATGAACACCTTCTGCTTTCGCCACTTGTGCTCCTTCTGTTAACAACTTTCTACATAGAGTATTTATTTCGTTAATTTTTAATATTTGGGCGGTATTCCTGCCTAGTGCAGTTATTGAATTAATCCCTAGATTAACGAGTAATTTATACCATATTTTTTCTTCAATATTCTCTTCTAAAACAATCTCTATTTTTGTATTATCTAGGACTTTCTTTAATTCTGTAGTGTGTGCGTCTTGTTGTAAGTGTAGGCGATAGTCTCGGAAATGTGTGACTTCGTCTCCTGTCTTTTGTCCGCTGATATAGACCACGGCTTGATAGGTGTGTTTGAAAGGAAGCTGTGAGAGTAGACCATAGCCATTTTGAGCCAAAATAAAAACTGTTTCTTTATGCGCAAGATGATGAAGTTGCGGAATCAAGGCCTCAAGTTGATGGGTCTTCACGGCAATGATGATGGTGTCGAAAGTCGTATTTGTTTCTTTAATATCTTGGACTTGGATGGTTTGGTTAGCTGGATGAATGGTCATTTGTTTAGATGTACGTCCAATAAGAGTGACGTTTGGCAAGGTTTGTTTGAGTTCATGTGCAATGATTGTTCCTACTGCGCCAGCGCCGATAATCGCAATGTTCATGGGTAACGTTCCTTTCCTAAAAAAGATATTTATTATTATACAATTTTTATTGTTGGAAAATGTGGTTATTTTAATAAACGAAGTACTGTAATTATGTGAATGTTGAATTTACACTTTTATTGAAAATGAATTTTTGTGTTGAAATAATAAACACTATGTTATTTAATAATTAGTTGAAATAGTGTATTAGCTATTTTGAAGAAACTTTTTATGGCGAAATTTTAAATTTTGAGAGTAATTTAGAGTATTATTACGCATAAGGCTATATAATAAATTTTATTATAAATGAACTCATACTATAGGAGATTTTGAATAAATGAAAAATTTAGCGAAATTAGTAGAAATGAAGCAAAATAAAACGAAAATTTCGATGATTACCGCTTATGACTATCCTAGTGCGAAACAAGCACAAGAAGCATGTGTAGATATGATATTAGTTGGAGACTCACTTGGCATGACGGTGCTAGGGTATGAAACCACAACTCAAGTCACATTAAACGATATGATTCACCATGGTAAAGCAGTACGACGTGGCGCAGACGATACGTTTGTAGTCGTGGATTTACCGATTGGAGCGGTGGGCGTAAGTGATGAGCATGATTTGAAAAATGCGATTACGTTATATCAAGAAACAAATGCGAATGCGTTAAAAGCTGAAGGTGCTCATTTAGTAAGTTTCATTAAAAAATCAACTCAAATCGGTATTCCTATCGTGGCACATTTAGGATTAATGCCTCAAAGTGTTGGCGTAATGGGTTATCGTTTACAAGGTGGAACGAAAGACGCTGCGGAACAATTGATCCAAGAAGCACAAGCGGTTCAAGAAGCTGGCGCTGTAGCATTAGTACTTGAAGCGATTCCTAGTGATTTAGCTGGGCTTATTAGTCAACAGTTAGACATTCCAGTTATTGGCATTGGTGCTGGTAAAGACACAGATGGTCAAGTATTGGTGTATCACGATATGTTAAATTATGGTGTTGATCGTTATGCTAAATTTGTGAAACAGTTTGCTGATTTTTCAGTAGGTGTTGAAGGTATTAAGCAATATGACGAAGAAGTAAAAGCTGGCCTTTTCCCAGCAGAAGAACATACGTATAAGAAGAAAATATTGGATGAGGTAAATAGTGATGACACAAGTAATTAAGACTGTGAAAGAGATGCAACAAATCACGCGAGACTTGAAACGCTCTGGCAAATCAATTGGATTTATACCAACGATGGGCGCGTTGCATGAAGGACATTTAAGCATGATGCGTCGTTCTGTAGAAGAAAATGATGTTACTGTCATTAGCGTATTTGTGAATCCGTTACAATTTGGTCCTAATGAAGATTTCGATGCGTATCCACGTCAAATTGAGCAAGATGTGGCGTTAGTTAAAGAAATTAATGTTGATTACGTTTTCCATCCAGAAGTTGAAGAAATGTATCCAAACGAATTAAGTGTGACGTTGAAGGTGGGACGTCTAGCGGAAGTCTTAGAAGGCGCACAACGTCCGGGTCATTTCGATGGTGTAGTGACGGTTGTAAACAAATTATTTAATATTGTAAGTCCGGATAAAGCTTATTTTGGAAAAAAAGATGCGCAACAACTCGCTATTATTGAAAAAATGGTAGAAGATTTTAATCATCCAATTGAAATCATTGGAATCGATATTGTACGTGAAGACGATGGCTTAGCACGAAGTTCACGAAATGTGTATTTAACAGAAAGTGAACGTCAAGAAGCTGTTCATTTAAGCAAAAGTTTAAAATTGGCTAAGTCTTTATATGAAGAAGGCGAACGTCGCAGTAATAAAATTGTTGGTGCCATTAAAACGTATTTAACTGAAAATACAAACGGTCATATTGACGAAGTTGCGATTTATAGTTATCCAGAATTAGAAGTTGTCACTGACATTGAAGGACAAATCTTTATTTCTTTAGCTGTTAAATTTTCGAAAGCACGTTTAATAGATAATATAATTTTAGGAAGTGGAAAGTAAGTTATGATTAGAACAATGATGAACAGTAAGATACACAGAGCACGTGTCACAGAATCTAATTTAAATTATGTTGGGAGTATTACAATTGATGCAGATATTTTAGATGCGGTTGATATTTTGCCTAATGAAAAGGTAGCTATCGTTAACAACAACAATGGTGCACGTTTTGAAACGTATGTAATTGCAGGCGAACGAGGTAGTGGTAAGATTTGTTTGAATGGTGCAGCTTCTCGATTGGTCGAAGTAGATGATGTTGTAATCATCATGACATACGTTCAATTAGATGAACGTGAATTAATTGATCATGCGCCAAAAGTAGCTGTTATGAATGAAAAGAACGAAATTATTCAAATGATTCATGAAAAAGAAGGCACAATTATTAAATAAATAAGTGAGACGGCAGTCTTAAAAATAAGTGTTTGAAATTCGAGGGGAAGCATAAGGGACTTTCCTTCGAATTTTTTTAATGTTTTAAAATGCCTTTATTCTTAATATAAAAAGTGAAATAATAAATATAAAGGTTTTAGACAACTATTTGTATTTGGAATTTTATGTTTTAAGGATGGTTATTTTGCGTTTTAAAAAGTTTTTAGTCGTACCGTTATCATTGTCATTATTTTTAGGAGCATGTGATATTAATATTAATTTTGATAAGAAAAAGAGTAATGGTAATGATCATAAAAATACTCAACAACAGACAAATAATGGCTCTCAAAATGAAGCGTCTCAAAATAATAATCAGACATCAAACCCTATTTCAATTGAAGAAGCTAAACAAATTGCTTACGAAACGTTGGAAAATGGAGACGGTTCATTTTTTAAAAAGAGTGATCTTAAATACAGGGAAGATAAAAGTGATGACAATCAAATATTTATAGAAACTCCATTATATGGCATTAATGGTTCTGTAAAAAGTCATGTGGTACTTAACAGATATACAGGTGGGGTCATTGAACAAGATGGGGGTCCTCCAGCGCCAGATGGTCCTTTACGTCCAGAAAATGGAAAAATCGATAGTGAAACTTATAACTTATTGGTTAAATACTATAATAATTATGTTTATCGTCAAGGGGACCCAGTTTATGAATATAGTGATCAACCTGTCTCAATTGAACAATATAATAAAGTAAGCAAGAGAGTTTGGGACTATATCGAAAAAAATATCAATCAATAAAATCAATATATAAGTTATGAATGTTGTTGTAAATAAACGTAGATACGTAAAAGCGCGTTACCACTATAATTATTTCAATTATAGTGATAACGCGCCATTTTATATTCAACAAATAATTTTCTATTTTAACCCTAAATATTCTTCTAAAGATTTACCTGATTTATACACTTTAGTAGCTGTGTCTTTACCTAAATAACGTAAATGCCAAGGTTCATATTGATAACCTGTAATTTTTTCTTTTCCTTTAGGATATCTTACAATAAAACCGAATTTATGAGCGTTTTTCGCTATCCATTTACCTTCTTTAGTATTTCCAAAGCTTTCGTATAAATTTTTATTTGAACCTACAGCGCCGACATCGTATGTTAAACCAGTTTGGTGTTCAGAATGACCTGGGCGTGCGCTATATTTATCAGCCGCTTTTTTACCATCTCGTGCAACATATTGATTATAAAGTTGTACTTGAGTTTGGTAATTTCTAAAACCGCTAATTTTATATAAATTGATTCCTTCCTTACGTGCTTGGTTAAACATTTTTTGTAATGCTTGTTGAGATTCTGGTTTTTCTCCTGGATTAAAACTAGAAGGAAGACTGATTTCTTTATTAACAATTAAGATATTATCAATGTATGTACATCCATTTTTTGTAACTCTTTTATGATTTTTTTGTCCATTTTGATTCCCGTTAGATTTATCGCTTTGTTGTTTAGTGTCATTTTCCGACATAGCTTTGCTATTTGAATGATTAGAACAAGCCGTTAATATTAACGCGCTAGATACTAATGCTGTGAAAAACTTTTTCACTTTAACATCCCTTTCTAGTTATTTTTATAAAAGATACTGACGTTATTAATACAAATAAGCGTAGGTAAAGCAAAATTTATATTTAACTTAAGTTAAAATTATTGTATAAATAAAGTATAATATGTTTATTCAATAATGTGAACATTAAAGGAGTAATGGATGAAGAAATTTTTATTTTTAAGTGGTGCGCTTTTAGTATTATTAACGGCTTGTAGTACAAGTGATTCTTTTAAAGAAGATAAAGATAAATCTCATGCAGAACAAAAGGATACTCAATCTAAAAAAAGTGACGCCAAAACAACTACGATTAATACAGCTAAATTGTCTGAAAAGGCAAAATTAGCTTTAGCATTTTGTGTTGAGGATGCTGAGCAATATACACTAACTAAAAATGAAATTTTAACTGGTATTTATGAATATCGATTATCAACAGGTAAAAAGATTCTTAAATTAGTTGATTTTACGTTGGTTAAAGTTAAAGATCCAATCAACAATGCACCTGAAGATATGCATTTCTATACGGTCTATCCAGATAAGGGGAATTTTAAAGCGTTAATTGGGGTTAACAAAGATAAAATCTTTATAGGACGCATGAAAAAAGATGTGGAAGATTATAATGAGTTGCTAGCTAAAGGTGAAGAGGTAGATTTAAAAGATGTTTATCTTAAAAATAAAGGAAATAAAGCTTTGCCTGAGTTAATAAGTAAAATGAATATCTCAAATACTCCACCAAAGGATGAAGAAGATAACGGCAATCCACTTTCTGACAAAAACTTAGAAAAATCTGGGGTGGTAAATACGCATTTCCGTACTCAAGCGTATCAACTTATTTCTGATTTTGAAGATATTCCCGTAAGTAAAACGAATTACATATGGGATGATGTTAAACCAATAGGCAATAAAGGTGATTGGAAAGTCAATTATCGCAATAAAGATGGCGAAATCTTAGGTACTTACGTTATGAAAAAAGGAAAGATATCTAAACTTGATCCTAATGGCAAAGTGATAAAACAGGAAAAATAAAATAATAGATATTGAGGCTCAGAAACAAGATTAATTGTCTTTCTGAGCCATTATTTTATCTTCATGTTTTTCTTTAAAAACTTATAAAATGAATGTCAAAATAATATATAATTTTTTATTTTTTACTATTACTTTTAATGAATTCTGCATATGATATGATGAAGGAAAAGGATTAAAGGAGAGATAAAATGAATCCTAAAGTGACGTTCGGTCAAGCCTTTAAGCTATTTTGGAAGAATTACTTTAATTTTAAAGGCCGTTCAAGACGCAGTGAGTATTGGTTTATGCAATTATGGCACTTAATTTTTTATATTCCTGCTTTAATTGTTTATTATGTAGGTCTTGTTTCCTTTATACTAGCATTTATAACAAGTATAAAAGAGTTCATGATTATTGGGGTAATTTTGTTACTTTGTGCAGGATTTTACTTACTTATTTATTCTTTAGTTATTGTTACTCCACAACTTGCTTTAACAGCGAGACGCTTTCATGATACGAATCGTACTATGTTTATACCAGTGCTCCTTTTAGTTTTAAATATTATAGGATTTATAATTCAATTATTTATTGATATTATCGATCCTGATCTTGACAACGGTTGGGGTTTAGGTTTTGTATTAGTATTTAGTTTAATTTCATTTATTTTAGGTATTTATCAACTTGTAATTACTTGTTTCAATAGTAAATTTGAGAAAAATAAATACGGTGAAAGCCCTAAATTTAAAAACTTAAAACCTCACCACGAAGAAGTTTAAGCATTTAAAAAGTGCCCCTATAAGTTATTTGTGAAAATTAGCTTATAGGGGCATTGTTATAAACTTTTATAATATATCTACTTAATTCCTAGAAAATGTTTTACATGAAACAATTTGAAATTTGAGACGTGAAACTACAGTTTTTCAACTTGTTGTTTCGCGTTTTTATATATCTTATTTGGAAAATGCGTGATACGTAATAATTCAATCGCATTACGCGTATTAGCTTTACCTTCTTTAATCTTATAGTCAAAGTAGATTTCATTATTTTCAATAGATTCATTGAAATGATAATTATGATAGTCAGGTTGTAATAACTCTGATAGCTCAATATCATGAGTCGCTGCGATGACTCTATAATCGAGTTCTTTATCCAAATAGCTAAGTACAGATTCTGAGGCTGCAATACGTTCCGTTGTATTTGTGCCTTTAAAGATTTCGTCGATAAAGCAATAAACCGGCATATCCGTTTCAATATCAAATAAGCGTCGAATTGATTTAAGCTCGGCCATAAAGTAGCTGTCGCCTGATAGCACGTCATCGGCATTTGCCATGGAAGTATAGACTAAACCGGGTTGATAGCTAAACTTGTCAGCTGTTGCAGTTTCGATAGATTGGGCGAGTATAAGGTTAATTGCTACAGATTTCATAAATGTTGATTTCCCTGATGCGTTTGAACCAGTTAATAGAATATTGTGGTCGATGTTGAGATCGTTTGGGACTGCATTTTCCAATAAAGGATGAACTAAATTGGTAAATTCTATCTTCTTTTTTTCTGAAAAGGCAGCCGGCTCACAGTAGGTGTCTAGGGTGCGTCGGTACATGGCTAGCGAATAATGATTGTCTAGGGTGCTTACGTAGTCATAGCAGGCTAGCACTTCGTCTTGATATCTAAAATAAGTGTGTTGGATGATATGGAAGAGGAAGTAATCCACCATGAATGCCAGCTTCAGCATCATGACGAAAGCGCCACCGATGTCTTGGTCACCAACTGTGCCGAGTAGGCCACTAAATAAACGAGCGCCTTTAAAGTGATTGAAGTTGGTTTTAACTTCAGGTGTGCCTTCTATTTGGTCAAGATAATATCCTTGTTTAAGCACGTTAGCTGTATAGAATAAGGACTTTAGGTCTTGGTCATAAGTTCGTTTTAAGGTGCCTGAAAGCACTATATTGAGTAAAACTGCAAAGATTGTTATTAGGACGCCGGTTGATGGAGAAAATAACATTATTAATAATCCTAAAATAGGTAGGAATGGGCATATCATAAATAAATTATTGCGTTTAATCGGCTTAAGTTGATCTGGGAAGATTGGATAGACGACTTTACCAATTAGAGCTAAGCGATATGAGACGCTATTACGAAACTGCGTATCATTATTGAATTGATCTAATAGTTGTTTATTATTTGTTTGGAACATGTGGCGTAAAGTGGCGTACCACTTCATTTCGCCAATTGCGGTGAAGTTAAAGTTACTACGATGAAATATTTCTTCAAGATTTAAGTCTGACCACGTTTTATCATCTATGAAAGTACGTTCAGGATATGTATCGCGTCTGAGTTTAAATTGATAATCAAAGCGAGAATTTGGACGCACAAATGTTTCTAAAGGACGTTTATTCTGCCACAAATATTGAATTTTGGAGATTAGCTTTCTTTTCTCAGAAATTGAAATCACAATGTTAACAATTATTCCTAAAATGATGATGCCTAATACTAAAAGCGCATAAGTCTGATAAATATTCATAATTAACTCCTTAATTATTTAATTCACTTATATAATTATTTCATAATAAGATGTAATTAACAAAAAATATATAAATTAAAATGAGACATTGGTTTCATTGAATGAATTAGTTATGCTTAAAGAGAAATGTAAAAACACAATTGGGTTGGTAGTCCCAATGCAAATGTAAAAATTTGTCAGTAACCTTCCTCCTCAGGTCGTCCCTCATTTCAAGTTATACATTAAGAGGAGGGACACTCATTGGAATTATCAATATTTCATGATGGTCAATTTTTTATAGGCTTGGTTGAATATAGGGAAGAAGATAAAGTTAAATTTGTAAAATTCACCTTTGGAACTGAACCGAATAGTAAGGATATTTTTAATTTTATTCATAATTGCTTAGATGAACTGATGAATCAAACTAAAGTATCGGTTATTAAAAAGAAACCGAAAAAAGTTAATCCTAAACGGTTACAGAGACAAGTGGCTAAGGAACAAAAGCAAACTAAGTCTTCTACTTATGCGCAACAAGCAATTAAAAAAGAGCAAGAAATTAAAAAATTAGAGAGCAAAAAGAAAAACAAATTACAGAAAGAAAAGACGAAAGCTCATAAACGACAGCTTAAAGTGCAAAAAACAAAGCAAAAGAAAAAAGGTCATTAAGTCATTTGGTAAGTAATTTGTAAAAGTTTCGATAATAAGACTTCGAACATTGTATATGTTGGAGGTCTTTTTTTTGATTATTGAAGTCTAAGAGCACAAAGCCTGATAGATTTAAAACTCTTGCTCATGATATGCTTAGTTGTGATATAGGAGGACTTGATGGATATGACAGATAAACAATTATCATCAACATTCAATTTAATTAATTATAAAAATGCCCTGTTGCTAGGTGCATGCTTATGATGACATTTCTAGCTATTGCGATTTTTGTCATCACGTTAATTTTTGTAATTTGGCAGCCAAAGGGTTTAGATATTGCCATTACTGCTGTTATAGGGGCAATATTGGCACTTATTACTGGTGTTGTAGGTTGGTCAGATATTGTAGAAGTGACTGGCATTGTATGGAACGCCACGTTAACGTTCGTAGCAATTATTTTAATTTCGCTGATACTCGATGAAATCGGCTTCTTCGAATGGGCTGCTTTACATATGGTGCGAGCATCTAAAGGAAATGGCGTTAGGATGTTTGTATATATTATGCTACTTGGCGCCGTTGTTGCGGCTTTCTTTGCGAATGATGGGGCGGCATTGATTTTAACGCCAATTGTACTCGCGATGGTGCGTCATCTTGGTTTCAATAAGAAAGTTATTTTTCCATTTATTATTGCCAGTGGATTTATCGCTGATACGACGTCTTTACCTTTTACAGTAAGTAACTTAGTGAACATTGTATCTGCAGATTATTTCAATATTGAATTTATTAAATATTTCAGTCGAATGATTATTCCAAACTTATTTTCTTTAGTCGCAAGTATCGTTGTGTTGTGGCTTTATTTTAGAACATCTATTCCGAAGCGGGTGGATACGCAGTCTATTCAAAGTCCAAACACGGCAATTAAAGACCAAAAGCTTTTTAGAATCTCATGGGTCGTCTTAGCAATACTTCTAGTAGGTTATTTAAGTAGCGAATTTCTTCACATCCCTGTGTCATTCATTGCTGGAGGTATCGCGATTATTTTCTTAATCTTGGCACGTAAGTCTCATGCCGTTTCTATTGGAAAAGTTATCAAGGGCGCGCCATGGAATATCGTAATTTTTTCATTAGGTATGTATTTGGTCGTCTTCGGTTTGAAAAATGTAGGAATTACGACGGTATTAGGACAGATTTTTTCAAATATAGCAGAACATGGATTATTCACAAGTATTATGGGCGTAGGTTTTATTTCTGCAATCTTGTCATCGATTATGAATAACCTACCAACCGTTTTAATAGATGCGATTGCTATTCATCAATCTCAAGTTGCAGGCTTACTCAAAGAAGGTATGGTGTATGCGAATGTGATTGGTTCAGATTTAGGACCTAAAATAACGCCAATTGGTTCTTTAGCAACGCTTCTATGGCTTCATGTACTAGCTCAAAAAGACGTTAAAATTTCCTGGGGAATTTATTTTAAAACAGGTATCGTTATTACCATTCCTGTTCTATTTATGACTTTATTAGGTTTATACATTACATTAATTCTCTTTTAAATTAGATAATTTTCTTTAGCTCATTTTACATGATACAGTTTATTTATAATTAAAATTGTATTTATTTTAAAAGGAGTAATGAAATCATGAGCACATTTTCAGAAAAAGAAAAAATTCAAATGTTAGCCGATATCGTCGAAATAAATACAGTAAATGACAATGAAATTGAAGTTGCACGTTACTTGAAGAAATTATTCGAAGATCATGGCATTAATGCAGAAATTGATGAAATAGAAGACAAACGCGTAAACTTAGTCGCTTCTATCGGAGAAGGCAGTCCAGTAGTAGGCGTTTCAGGACACATGGATGTGGTGTCTGAAGGAGACCATAATGATTGGGATTATCCTCCGTTTGAGATGACAGAAAAAGATGGCTTATTGTATGGACGTGGCACATCAGATATGAAAGCAGGTTTAATAGGCTTAGCGATTGCGATGATAGAAATTAAAGAAAGTGGCGCTTTACCTAAAGGCACAATCAAATTCATGGCAACTGCGGGCGAAGAAATGGAACAATTAGGTTCAGCTCAATTATATGAAAAAGGCTATATGGATGACGTAGATGCTTTAATTATTGCAGAACCTTCTGAACAAAATATCGTTTATGCGCACAAAGGTTCAATGGATTTCAAAATTACGTCCAAAGGTAGAGCTGCGCATAGTTCAGTGCCAGTAATTGGACAAAATGCGATTAAACCTTTAATTCAATTTATTCAAAATATAGACGAAGAATATGAACGTATTTCGAAAGAATTAAAATATGAAAAATTAGATTTCTCTCATCTAATAGATCGCCTTCAAACGCAACTTCAAAATAACGATGAACTTGATGAAGAAGAAGTAAAACGCGTGATCTCAGGTTTAGTGATTAGTAATACAATCTTTCACGGTGGTAACCAAGTTAATTCAGTTCCAGACGTTGCTACGGCAGATTTCAATATCAGAACTGTACCAGAATATGACAATAATAAAGTAAAAGAGCTATTTAAAAAATATATTGAAGAAATTAATAAACAGGGCGGACAACTTGAAGAAGATATGTATTTAGACTTAAATCCTGTACTAACAACAGGCGATAATGATTTAATTAAAGTCGGTCAACAAGTTGCTAAAAATATCTTTGGCGAAGATATTGTGGCATCACCAACAGTTGGCGTTACTGATGCTTCTAATTTATTACGTGATAAAGATGAAAACTTCCCATTCTTAATGTTTGGCCCAGGTAATGTGCCTCATCAAGTAAACGAACACGTAGATAAAGAAAAATATCTTAAATTTATCGATTATTACACAGAACTTCTTACGACTTATTTAAAACAACATAATTAAGGTTTACTCAAAATAATAGTTCTAAAGATAAAGGCGGTAACACTATCAAGATGAAGTGTTATCGCTTTTTGTTTTATCATGTAAAAATAAATGGTTTCTTTTAAATAAAATCTTAATTATTAATTCTAAATAGGGTATGATAAAAATAATAATTTTTGTAAAATTCAATCAATTTTAAAATAAAGGTGCTGATAAGGATGGGAGAAAGGAAATCAATCAAATTTAGATTTAAAACACCTCATACTTATGCGTTATTGATGTTTGTGGTAGGTCTCGCATGGTTATTAACGTATATTATTCCAGCAGGTGAATATACAAGAGAAAAGAAAGGTGGACAGACTTTAGTCGTTTCTGGAACATATCATACTGTTGATTCTCCGCATTTGAACTTTTTAGAAATATTCAGATCCATTCCTGAAGGCTTAATCAGTGGTGGAGAAATTGTATTTTATATCTTTTTAGTAGGTGGGGCGTTCGGTATTATTCATAAAACAGGCGCGTTTGAAAATGGCGTTAATAAGGCAATGCGAACGCTAGGTAAAGCTAATTTTTTAATGATACCTTTAACAATGACAGTATTTTCAATTTTAGGATTTACTATAGGTTTAGCTGAAGAAACGATTATATTTGTGCCTATCGGTATTATTATTGCACGTACATTAGGATATGATGCGTTGACGGGGGCTGCAATGGTAATTTTAGGTGCGGCAAGTGGTTTTAGTGGGGGTATGTTAAATCCATTTACTGTTGGGGTAGCACAAACTGTAGCAGAATTGCCAATGTTCTCGGGTTGGGGACTGCGTACTATTATTTACTTGTTTATTTTGACAGCAGCTATTTCAACAGTAATGTTATACGCACGTAAAGTTAAAAAAGATAAAACGAAAAGTATTGTTTATCATCTAGAAAAAGAAGAAGGTCATACAAACCAAAAAGTTGAATATCAACATTTTAGTAAACGCCAAGCCTTTAGTTTATTAATTATTGTAGCGACTATTTTATTCAATGTATTTGGTATCTTTATGTTTGATTGGACTTTTAATCAGATGAGCGCTAACTTCTTGCTTTCTGGTATTATTGCTGGCTTGGTAAGTGGTTTAGGTTTGAATGGAACATTTGATGCTCTAATTGAAGGTATGCAGAATATATTATTTGGAGCAATGATTGTAGGCTTTGCTAAAGGTATTGTAGTTATTTTGGAAAATGGAAAAATTATCGATACAATCGTTCATGGTATGACAACATTATTATCAAACGTACCAGCTTCTTTAGTCATTATTGCTATGTTCATCTTACAATTTTTACTAAACTTTTTTATACCATCTGGCTCTGGCCAAGCGTTAACAACTATGCCATTGATGGTTCCTATATCTGATTTATTGCATATTAATCGACAGCTTACAGTCCTTGCATTTCAGTATGGTGATTCGATTAGTAATATACTATTTCCAACCTCAGCTATTCTTATGGGAGCATTAGCTGTAGGTCGTATTTCATACACAGAATGGATTAAATTTGTTTGGAAATTGATCCTTTTATGGGTGATTATTTGTGCCGTTGCAATGTCAATTGCATTAGTAATTGGTTATTAAAAAAGATTAAAAGGTAAGACTGACGTTTGTCTGAAGTTAGTGGGAAGGGTGTCTAATAAACGTTGATATATCAATAAAAAGAGCAAGACCGCATTCTTTAAAGATACGGTCTTGCTCTTTGCTTAATATTAATTTATTTAACTTCTTTTGCAGCTTTTTTAAATGGTTGTTTATGATTTTTACCGTGTACAAAGAAGTAAACAATAATTGCGATAACAAGTAATGCTGCCATTGATAAATATAAGTTGCGGTAACCAATATATGGAATGAATAATCCAAGAATGAATGGTCCCATACCAGCACCAAAGTCAACAAAGATATAGAATGTTGAAGTAGCTAAGCCCATTTTGCTTGCTGGTGATTGTTGAATAGCGATAGCTTGTGCTGTCGGAATAATTGTTCCGTAACCAAAGCCGATAAATGCTGCTGAAACTAATAATGCAAATGGTGTATGAGTCATACCTAAGATAACTAGTCCAATAGCGAAACTTACTAATACTGGGTACATTACCTTATTTTCCCCAAAATTATCATAAATCTTACCTGTAAATGGTCGAGTAACGAATGTTGCAATCGCGAATACAACAAAGAAGAAACTTGATGCAGTGACTAAGTGAAGTAAGTCTGCATAAATAGATAAGAATGAAAGTACACTGGCGTACGCAACACCAACTAACACAACAACCATTGAAATTGGTAATGCTTCTTTTTGTAAGAATGCGTTAATACCTTTAGGTTTAACTGTTTCTTCTTCTTCAGAAACAGCATTCATTGGTAATTTTTTAATGAATAGAGAAAAGATTAAAGAAATAATAATACTTACTAAACCAATCGCAAAGATTGATGAGAAACCTAAATTGTTATTTAATACTAAACCAAGGAATGGTCCAAAAGCTGAAGCAAGCGTTACACTTAAACCGTAGTAACCAATACCTTCACCTTTACGTTCCTCTGGAATAATACGAGATGAAATGGTACCTGTCGCAGTTGAAGAGAATCCAAACGCGATACCATGGATTAAACGAACTAACATTAGAACCCAAATGTTAGTAATAGCGAAATATAAAGCAATCGCGATAACTGATGCGATGACGCCTCCGAGTAAAACATTTTTAGGTTGTAGGTTATCTATAATACGACCCGATCCAAGTCTTCCGCCTAACATACCTATAATAAATACACCTGCAGCTAAGCCGCCAACACTTTCTGAAGCGTTATATTGATCAATTGTAAATTCTGTAATTGTAACAATTAACATGTAGTGTATTAAATACATGAATAAATTAACTATCGTTACGAATATAAAGTCTTTAGTCCATAGACGTTGACCCATTGTTTCCCTCCTTAATATTGATATTTTTTGAAAAATAGCTGATACATTTTAAAATTGTTCACTAAATATACAAACTCTATTATAGTAATAACTAATACTAATGTATAATTAGAATTATTGAATTAACTATAAGTAAAACTGATATAAAGAGGTATGAGATGAACTTTGAACAATTAAGTTATGTAAAAACAGTTTATGAAGAAGAATCCATTATTCGAGCTAGTGAACTGATGCATATAAGTCAGTCTGCGATGAGCCAGTCTATCGCAAATTTAGAGAAAGAATTAGGTTATAAGTTATTTTATCGTTCTAGAAAAGGGACAGTACCTACAGAAGTGGGGAAACGATTAATTCCTAAGATACTTGAAATAGAAGAAGCGAAAGATAATCTATGGTCAGAAATAAAGAGTTTAAATACAAATATTGAAGGTAAAATCAAAATTGCTACTATTCCTACTCTTTTTCATAAACGGTTGCCTAAAGTTCTATCTCGTTTTAAACAACATCATCCTAACGTTGAAGTGGAAGTTTTAGAAGCGGATAGAGAAGATATCTTAAAAATGGTTGAAGATAATGAAATTGATATTGGTTTAATAGGAAAAAAAGAATTTGGCGAAACGTATCATCATATTGTGGAACATCCTCTTAATCTTACTTCCAATTTTAAATTAATTGTTCCTGCTAAATCCAAACTGACATTTAAAGAAACAATTAAATTGGAAGATATTAAACATTATCCATTCGTATTATATGATCGAAGTTTTTATCATCATCATTTAAAAGAATTTGAAAAAGAA
Organism: Staphylococcus petrasii; assembly: GCF_002902565.1. Taxonomy (GTDB): domain Bacteria; phylum Bacillota; class Bacilli; order Staphylococcales; family Staphylococcaceae; genus Staphylococcus; species Staphylococcus petrasii. The sequence continues at coordinate 54,780 of NZ_PPRC01000006.1, forward strand.
AATGGAGAATTAAAGGTCGTGTTCCGTACAAATAATCCTATTGTAATGATGCGCATGATTGCTGAAGGTTTAGGCATTGGTATTGTTTCTAGTTTAATGCTTGAAAATGATCCATTCTTAAATAATGAGTTAATAGAGGCGTTACCTTTAGGACAACCTTTCGATTATTCTATTTATTTTGCAGCTATGATTAATAAGGAAAGAAACAATGAACCTACTGTTTTAGAATTTATTAATTATTTAAAATCTTAATCAAATCAACCTTATAAAAGCACCAACTATTATTCATAAAGCGTTCAAATTATTAATATATAAAAGTGATAATATAATAAATGAATAATATTTTAAGAGGTGTTTTTTATGAGTAATGCGAAAAAAGTTGCAGTAGTTACAGGCGCAGCCCAAGGTATCGGATTTAAAATTGCTGAACGCTTATTTAAAGATGGCTTTAGCGTTGCACTTGTAGACTTTAATGAAGAAGGCGCTAAAAAAGCAGCAGCTTCATTAAAAGCAGAAGGACAAGAAGCGGTAGCATTTAAAGCAGATGTTTCAGACCGTGAAAATGTCTTTAATGTATTACGTGGCGTTGTAGAACATTTCGGTGAGTTTAATGTATTAGTTAATAATGCTGGTTTAGGACCAATGACACCTATCGACACAGTAACACCTGAACAATTTAGCCAAGTTATTGGCGTTAACATTGGTGGTGTCTTCTGGGGTATCCAAGCTGCTTTAGAACAATTTGAAAAATTAGGTCATGGCGGTAAAATCATTAACGCTACTTCTCAAGCAGGGGTTGAAGGTAACAAAGGTTTATCTTTATACAGTAGTACTAAATTCGCTGTGCGTGGTTTAACTCAAGTAGCTGCACGTGACTTAGCAGAAAAAGGTATTACAGTTAACGCCTATGCGCCAGGTATCGTTGAAACTCCAATGATGGAAGGTATTGCGATTAAATTAGCTAAAGAAAATAACCAACCTGAAGAGTGGGGCTGGAAACAGTTCACTGATCAAATTACATTAAAACGTTTATCTAAACCAGAAGACGTTGCGAATGTAGTAAGCTTCTTAGCAGGTAGCGATTCTGACTACATTACTGGTCAAACAATTATCGTTGATGGTGGTATGAGATTCCACTAAAACCAGGCGACAAACCTAGCTTGTACTTAACGTTAAATAATTTCTAGAATTAAGTACAATTTAAAACAAAATAGTATATAATATTGTTTAAACTTATGAAACAGAAAGGGAAAAAGTGGATGAGGTTAAACAGTATTAATTTAGTTTCTATTATTTTATGTATATTATCATTCCTTTTAGCCATCTCAATTATGTTTACGAGTATGTTTTGGTATTTACCGGGATTCTTCGTATTACTGTTATCAGTAATTTCTAGTATCGTAGGTATGATGAGTGGCAACAGACTATTAAATGGGGCAACTTTGATTTTAACAATTGTTTTTTTTGTTATTTTTTCAAGCCCATTACTTTTAGCATAGGACAATAACATATATTTTTACGAAGTGGCTTACATCCTCAACGGTGTGAGCCACTTTTAAATTAAGGTGAAAAGGGTAAATGTAAGTATTAAATTTAAGGGGGTTAAAGTATGGATGTGAGATTTCCTATTGGTCAATTTGAAGCGCCTAAAGATCCAACTTTAGTAGATGTGAAACAATGGATGAGTGAAATTGAGGTTTATATTAATCATTTAAAAGAAACAGTCGATCATTTAAGCGATGAACAATTAAAGAAACAGTATCGTGAAGGCAGTTGGACGGTAAGACAACTTGTCCATCATATTGCAGATTCACAAATTAATTTATATGAACGTTTGAAAATGGCTTTAACTGAACAAGGTGTTACAGCCTTCATGTTTAATCAAAATAAATGGGTTGAATTACCTGATTCATTCTTACCTATTGATATCTCTCTTCATATTTTAGAAGGTTTAAATAAACGTATTGTTGAAATGGGAAATCAGGTCACAGAAGAAGACTTATCACGCAAAATTACATTATCTGATGGTAGTGATGTGTCAGTAGCTGAGTTATTGGCGAAGTTATCTTGGCATGAAAGACATCATTTAGAACATATTAAAATTGCGTTGTCGAATTAAGAGGGTAAGACGTCTTATATGCATACAATTTATTAGTATTTTGGAATCGTCAGCTATTTGGAAGTGCCTTTTCAAAAAATAAAATCTACAACCTTAGCATGAAATTTATTAACCTCGGAACTTATAAAAGGACAAAAATTTAAAACCTGCTATAATCTAAATTTATTAAGAGAGAATTGGGGAGGAAGTTTCATGAAAGAGAAGGTTCTAGTGACAGGCGGTTCAGGGTTCTTAGGCTCACGTATTGTGTCGGAATTATTAAGGCAAGGGTATAAAGTGCGTACGACGGTGCGTTCTTTAGATAAGAAGCCGAGCGTAATAGAAACAATTAAAGCACAAGGCGTGGATACTGAACATTTATCGTTTGTGGTAGCGGACTTATCAAGAGAAGATAATTGGGAAAATGCAATGGAAGATTGTACGTATGTAATGAGTGTGGCTTCTCCAGTGATTATGGGCAGCGTCAGTGCTAAAGATGAGGAATCTATTAATAAGCAAGCGATTGAAGGTATTCAACGTATTTTAAGAGCAGCTGAAAAGTCTGACGTAAAGCGCGTCGTGATGACTGCGAACTTTGGCGCGGTTGGTTTCAGTAACAAAGATAAATCAAGCGTAACTACTGAAGAATATTGGACAGATCCTGATGAAAAAGGTTTGTCTGTATATGAAAAATCAAAATTACTTGCGGAAAAAGCAGCGTGGCGTTTCGTCAAAGATACATCTCATGATATTGAATTTACGACGGTTAATCCTGTAGCGATTCTAGGGCCTTCTTTAAACAAGCATATGTCTGGAAGCTTCCAATTCGTAGAAAATATAGCGAATGGTTCAATGAAACGTATTCCTAATATTGCATTGAATATTGTGGATGTGAGAGACGTCGCAGTGTTACATGTGTTAGCGATGCAGACGAAAGAAGCGGCTGGTAAACGATTTATCGCAACGACAGAGGGCCAAATTACGATGCCTGAAATTGCGCAATTAATTAAAGAGAAACGTCCAGATGTGGCTAGAAAAGTTTCGACAAAAACATTACCTGACTTTGCGGTTAATATTGGCGCGAAGTTTAACAAGACTGCTCAAGAAGGTAAATTGATGCTTGAAATGAATAGAAACGTCAGTTACCAACGCGCACGTGATATTTTAGGTTGGGAACCTAAGTATTCGAAAGAAGAAGCGCTTCTAGCTTCAATTGATAGCATGACGAAATATGGTATTTTAAAATAAAATATTTAGACTGAATATAGGCACCTTTATCTTATAGATGTAAATATAGGATAAAGGTGTTTTTTTACTTTAAAAACTTGTAAATATTGTAAATTTTACCTTGTTGCATGAAATTTGCATGTGCTAGGATTGATTTGCGATAACGTTTTCATAAAAAGATAAGCGAGATGAGATGATGAATTCTACAGAAGTTAAGCAGTATATTGAAGATGGAAAATTAACCGTAGGCATCGAATTTGGCTCGACTCGAATTAAAGCCATAGCTATTGATGACCAATGTCAAACGCTAGCGACAGGTTCTTTCGAATGGGAGAACAGCTATCGCGATGGCTATTGGACGTATTCAATGAATGATGCTTGGGTTGGCATTCAACAAAGTTATGCCGCAATGACACAAGAATTGAAAGATAAGTACGACGCTACTGTAACTAAACTCGCTTCACTAGGTATTAGTGGTATGATGCATGGTTACTTACCTTTTAACGAGAAGGATGACTTACTCGTGCCTTTCAGAACATGGCGCAATAACAACGCGAATAAAGCAGCGGAAATTTTACGTGAAGATTTCCAAGTGAATATTCCAGAACGTTGGAGTATCGCGCAACTTTATCAATCTGCCTTAGACCAAGAGCCTCATGTTGAGCACGTGCGTTATATGACAACACTTGCCGGCTATATTCATTGGTATCTAACTGATGAGAAAGTGCTTGGTATTGGCGATGCTTCAGGCATGTTCCCAATCGACAGTGAAACACAAGATTATCGTCAAGATATTCTAGATCGTTTTAATGCTCTGTTTTCTGAAAAGGGGTATACCCAAGATATTCGCGACATTCTGCCTAAAGTAGTTGTAGCAGGTGAGTGTGCGGGACGTCTTACAGAAACAGGTGCTAAATTAGTCGATCCAAACGGTGAATTACAAGCAGGGTGCCCTTTATGTGCACCAGAAGCTGACGCGGCAACGGGGATGGTTGCGACAAATAGTGTAGCTCCAAGAACAGGTAATGTTTCTGCGGGTACAAGTATTTTTTCAATGATTGTCTTAGAAAAACCAATTAAAGCTGTATATCCTGAAGTCGATATTGTCACTACACCAGATGGTTATGAAGTTGCGATGATTCATGCGAATAATTGTACTTCTGATATTAACGCTTGGGTAGATTTATTTGGCGAAGTGTTAGATACCATGGGCGTGCAATACGATAAAGGAGAACTTTTTACAAAGTTATTTGAAAGCGCTTTAAAAGGTGATAAAGACTTAGGTAAATTATTATCTTTTGGCTATATTTCAGGTGAATTTATTACAGATGTGCAACATGGTTATCCTATGCTCGTACGTTCTGTTGATAGTAAATTCAATCTTGCCAACTTGATGAAGACACATATTTATAGTGCCTTCAGTACATTGAAAATCGGTATTGATTTATTGAAAGATAAAGAAAATATTCAAATTGATTCAATGTACGGCCATGGCGGCATTTTCAAAACGGAAAAAGTCGCGCAAACAATCTTAGCGGCTGCGCTTCAAAGTCCGGTGTTAGTTATGCAGACGGCGAGTGAAGGTGGCGCATGGGGTATCGCAGTGTTAGCAAGATACATGATTGAAGAAGAAACAACGAATTTAGCAACATATCTTAATGATTTCGCATTTAAAGGCACGGAATCTCTAACAATTGAACCTACGAAAGAGGAAATTGATAGTTTTAGTGCTTACACAGAACGCTTTAAACAAGGCATTCCACTTGAACGTCTTGCGCATGAACAATTTCATTCAGAACAATCAAATTAATTATTAAACAAAGGTAGAAAGTGGGATTAAGGTGGTTAATGATTTACAAAAACAGCAACGCCAGTTTTTAGGTTTACCTATGGTCTTAATTTGGGGTTACATTGCCGTAGCAATCTTTATGACTGGTGATGGGGTAGAACAAGCATTTTTATCTAAATATATTATGAGTCTTGGCTATAGTAATGCAGAAGCAGGAAATGTATTAACAGTTTATGGGTTAATCGTTGCCGTAGCTTCATGGATGTCAGGTGTTATGGCTGAAATCTTCAGTCCAAAACGTATTATGACACTAGCATTTATTATTTGGATTATCTTCCACGTCGGATTTTTAACGTTAGGTTTAGCTCAAGATAACTATGCAATGATGATGATTATGTATGGTATCCGTGGATTTGCGTATCCAATGTTTATTTACAGCTTTGTAGTTTGGATTACATATTCTTCACCTAGCCACAAACTTGCATCAGCAATGGGTTGGTTCTGGGCAATGTATTCAATCGGCATTGGCGTATTAGGTTCATATTTACCAAGTTTCACAATTCCATTTATTGGTGAATTAGGTACATTATGGTCATCTATTATCTTTATCGCAATTGGCGGACTTATTGCCATGTTCTTTGTTAAAGATAATAAAGGCGCAGATGTTGAAGCAAAAAACATGACTAGAGGGGAAATTTTAAGAGAATTTGGACGCGGTATTACGATTTTAGGTAACAAAGATGTAGCGGTTGCCTTTGTCGTACGTATTATCAACCAATTATCTTTATTCGGTTTAGTTGTTTTCTTACCACACGTTTACACAGCTGATTTTGGTTTCACAACATCACAATGGTTACGTGTATGGGGCTTAATGTACTTCGTCACAATCTTTACTAACTTATTCTGGGGTGTCGTTGGTGACAAGATTGGTTGGGTACGTCAAGTACGTTGGTTCGGTTGTATTGGTATGGCTATAGCAACCTTAGCGTTCTATTACTTCCCAGCATGGAGTGGTCCGAATGTGTTTGTGACAACATTAATCGCGTTAATGTTAGGTTTCGCAGTTGCGGCGTTTGTGCCAATGTCAGCCATTTTCCCAACGTTAGTGCCTGACCACAAAGGTGCTGCCGTTTCAGTACATAACTTAGCGGCTGGTTTAAGTAACTTCATTGGTTACGGACTTGCGAGTATCGCACTTACGTTTACATCAGCTGAAGTAACAATTTGGATTTATGCAATTCTTTACGTTGTTGGCTTTATATTGACGTTCTTTATGAAAGTGCAACAACCGAGTACACAAGTAAATACCACAGTTACTACACAATCAAATACAGCAGTTAATGCACAATCAAATTAGAAGGGTGAGAGAATCATGACAAACATTATTGATCAATTTAAAATTAACGGGAAAGTTGCAATCGTAACGGGAGGCGCAATGGGTCTAGGTAAAGCTATGGCTGAAGCCTTAGCACAAGCGGGCTCAGACATTGTTATCGCCGATATTAAATTAGACTTAGCTCAAGAAACTGCTAATGCAATCGCTGAAAATGAAGGCGTCAAAACAACAGCATTAAAAGTAGACGTTACAAATCCTGAAGACGTTAACAAAATGGTTGAAGACGTTGTTAAAGAATATGGCAAAATTGACGTCTTAGTAAACAATGCGGGTATGACAATTAATGAAAAAGCAGAAGATGTATCATACGAAAACTGGTTAAAAGTCATTAACTTAAACTTAAACGGCGTATTCTTAGTAGCACAAGCGGTAGGTCGCCAAATGATTAAACAAGGTAATGGTTCAATCATCAATACATCTTCTATGTCAGGTTTAATCGCCAACAAACCACAAGAACAAGCATCTTACAATGCTTCTAAAGCAGGCGTTATCATGTTAACGAAAAGTTTAGCGATGGAATGGTCTAAATATGGTGTTAAAGTTAATACAATTGCGCCAGGATACATGAAAACAGCATTAACTGAACCAATGTTCAATACTGGTGGAGAAATGATCGATTACTGGATGGGCGCTACACCAATGGGTCGTCCAGGTGAACCAGAAGAATTAGGCGGTATCGTAGTATACCTTGCTTCTGATGCATCATCATTCGCACAAGGTAGTGTCTTCACTATTGATGGTGGTTACACTGCATTATAATTTTTTTTTGAACGTACGAGAAAGGAAAATTTGCACTTTTTTGGCACTAGTGCTATTATAAAAATGAAAAGAGCACTAGTGCGCTAACACTAATGCTCCAGCAAACCCGTTAAAAAGACGGTGGCTTTAGTTTTGGATAAAAATAACCATCTAACTCGCCAAAGTTAGGGATGGTTATTTTTTTTGAGAAGTTTTAATCAATTCAATTATAACTTCTATTAATTTAATTACTGCGTATAAATAATCTATTGCTAAACTTATTAAGAAGCAAAAGATTATTATTAGCGTAATCAATGGCTTTCTCCTTTCTAAAGATTTTAAAGATACCTTCATAGGCATCACCTCTTTGTACTAAGATTAGCTACCATCCATCTAACTTGTTTGTGCTTTTATTATATCATTTTTTTATAGTATAATAAAAATATAAGAAGTTCGTTTCTTATATAAGCCCGTCAAATAGACGGTGGCTTTAGTTTTGGATAAAAATAACCATCCTACTCATCAAAGTTAGGGATGGTTATTTTTTATGCCTAAAATTAAGAATTTCTAGAATAAAGTTATGGCGCCCGGGTAGGTTGGGTAAACAATTTATATATACTAACTGAACGGAGGAATAACTATGAAACGCTCGACAGAACTTGAAAAGACATTGAAGTCTTTAGATGGCCAAAAATATGGAGCGTATAAACGAACAAAAGGCACTTATGCTTTTGATCAATTTCGATTAGCCATAGATCATGTGCAAGTAGATCCTTTCGCACCACCTTCAAAAATGCGTCTTATGATTGATCGTAATATCGCGCAAATACCAGACAATTTACTGGATACGAAGGATAAACGCATCGCAGTAGCTGACTTTCTAACAAGAACATTTGCTAAGCAAGCTGCGAAATTTAATCATACGGTTAAAGGCGCCGGTAAAAACGGTAAAATCTTTATCGACCATTGTGGACAAGAAATTCTGGAACGTACTGCAGTTGTTATCAATGATAAAGATATCGAAGTGCGCATTGAAGTAGGTATGCCAGCTGCAGGGCGTAAGATTCTTGGAAAAGCAGCAGCGCATACTTTAATTCAAGGACTTCCATCAATTGTTGACCAATCACTCATTTTCAAAAATATTAATCAACAAGCACTTCAGAATCAAGTGACATTAAAACTGGATCAAACGTATATTAGAGAACAACTTGAACAACATAACTTAGTTGCTTTCGTCGCCAATGATTCTATCTTACCTAGAAAAAGCGGTGTCTCTGACGCACCTATGAAAGATGCAATTAAGTTTACGAGTCCTGAATCAGTAGAAGCTACATTTAACTTACCTAGTGGTCGGGCAGTCACAGGGATGTCTATTCCAGAAGGTATTACGCTCATTGTTGGTGGTGGATATCACGGTAAATCAACATTACTTGAAGCTTTAGAGCGTGGCGTTTATAACCATATTCCTAACGATGGACGAGAGTTTGTCCTCACACGCCATGATGCTATGAAGATTCGTGCCGAAGATGGCCGTAGTATTCAAAATGTGAATATCAGTCCGTTTATCGATAACCTGCCGGGCAAGAAAGATACGACGCACTTTTCAACAGAGAATGCTAGTGGAAGTACATCTCAAGCGACGAATGTGATGGAAGCGTTAGAAACGCAAACGTCTACCTTATTAATTGATGAAGATACATCTGCTACTAACTTTATGATTCGCGATGGACGTATGCAGAAGTTAATTGCGCCTGACAAAGAGCCGATTACACCATTTTCAAGTAAAGTTAAACCACTTTATGACGATTATAACGTTTCTACTATTCTCATTGTTGGTGGTTCTGGCGATTACTTTGATGTGGCAGACCATGTCTTGATGATGGATGAATATCATTTGAAAGATGTGACGTCCGAGGCTAAAGCAATTGCTGATGAAGATGGATATAAGCGTGATGCTGAGTCAAATGCTCACTTTGGTGACACTCCAGCTCGTGTGCCTTTAGGTGCTTCATTTTCCAAAAAAGGAAAAGATGATCGTTTGAAAGCGAAAGGTTTGCATACCGTCATGTATGGTAAAGAGGCTATCGATATTTCTGGTTTAGAGCAACTGATTGATGATAGTCAGACGAATGCGCTCACGGTAATGATTGATTACTTTAGACGTCATCTGATAGATGAGCATACGAATCTTATTGACGCTACAAATCGTATGTACGCTTTGATTGAAAAAGAAGGCCTTGAAGCGGTATCGCACTTTGAAGGACACCCAGGCAATTTAGCTTTACCACGCAAACAAGAATTCATCGGCACGTTGAACCGTTATCGAGGATTAAAAATTAAATAGTTGTTATAGAGGAAAAGCGTATTGTGAGGCACGGGGCTATGTCACAATACGCTTTCTTTTCATATTACACTAAAATGTATAAAGAATGATAACTTATGCAAAAGAAAAGTTGTCATTTTTTAGTGTGAATATTTATGAATTTTAATGTATATGGTTGTGAATACCTTCGGCTGCACGGATACCGCTAAAGATACAACCGCCTAGGAAAGTACCTTCAAGCGCGCGATAACCATGAACACCACCGCCACCAAAGCCTGACGCTTCTCCAGCAGCATACAAACCTGTGATAGGTTGCATATTATGATTAAGGGCTTGGCCATCAAGGTTTGTTTGAATACCGCCAAGTGTTTTACGGCTAATAATATTTAATTTAACCGCAATTAACTTACCATTTTTACCACTTAAAATTTTATGAGGTTTTGCGGTACGTACCAGTCTATCACCCAAGAATTGACGGGCATTATGAATAAACGAAATTTGAGGATCTTTACTAAACTTGTTATCAATTTGTAAGTCTCTGGCTTTAATTTCATGTTTAATCGCTTCATAATCAAGCAAGTCGCTACCGGCTAAGTCATTCATTTTCCGAACAAGCGTCCCTAAATCATCAGCTATCACGAAATCTGGACCTTTATTCATAAATGCCTCTACAGGAGACGTCGCTTTACTGCCTAAACGTTCTTGAATCAGCAATTTAATATCTTTATCCGTCAAATCTGGATTCTGTTCAGAACCTGATAACACAAATTCTTTCTTAATAATATCTTCCGTTAAGATAAACCATGAATAATCGTAACCTGTCTTCATAATCGTTTCTAATGTATGCAACGTATCGAATCCAGGGTAATCTGGATGAGGTGACCATCTGTAGAATCGGGCACGCCTTGAATCATCGTTTGAGGCGGATTGCCTAAACGTTTAGGCCAATATTTACGGATTAACGGCATATTCGCGCCAATACCGCCAGAAGTGATTAACAATTCATCTACTGGATAATGGAAAGTATCAATAACCGTACGAGAAGATTTCTCGCCACGTTCAACGTCACTTGGCTCTAAGATATTCCCAGCTACATGCGTCACTTGATTATGCTCAATGCCAATTTCTGTTACTTGATGGCGCGGTAGGAATTCAAATTGGCCTTCTTGCTCTTTTTGGAAAATGTATTTAACAAACGGTTCCACAAGTCCTGGACCAGTACCCCATGTAATGTGAAAACGAGGCACTGAATTACCATGACCTGAGGCAGATGAACCACCACGTTCTGCCCAACCTAAAATAGGAGTAAGGCGGATGCCCGTATCTTTTAAATATTGTTCTTTTTCAAATGTCGCAAATCTTACATACGCTTCTGCCCATTGTTTCGCCCAATAGTCTTCATCATTAGGACGGTCAAATTGCGCTGAACCTAACCAATCGTTCAATGCCAATTCATAAGAATCCTTAACACCTAAACGTTGTTGAATTTTAGAATTCACAAGAAATAAACCACCAAAAGACCAATACGCTTGTCCGCCAATCGCTTGGCGTGGCTCTTGGTCTAGCATTGTCACATGATAACCTTTCTTTAATAGCTCAGTAGCTGCCACCAACCCACTTAGCCCGGCGCCGATTACAAAAATCTTTTTATTCATATTAAACTCCTTAAAAACTCTTAATTTAAATGCATTCATCATATTTTATCAAGGAATAGAACGAAGCGAAAATGAAAAATGGAATTTTTGAAGTTAATAGATAAATTTAAAAAATAGTTTTTAATTCATAAGGAACTTTAATTTTTATGCTTGATTTCAAATTTTACTTTAAAAAAATGATTGATTTTACGAATTTTATTAATTAAATTAAATTTAACATCATGAAAGTAAGGTGCTTAAAATGTTTATAGGAAGAAACCTTGAAAGTATAAGAATACTTAAAGGTATGAGTAGAAAAGAACTAAGTAAGGAATTAAACATTAGTGAACAAGCCATTTGGCAATATGAAACTAAAAATATGGTTCCAGAAATCAATAAAATTTATGAACTAGCAAACTTATTTCAAGTAACAACAGCATATTTTATCGAAAACCAACCAAAAGAATTCAGCAATACAAGGCTTAATAAGACTTCAATTGCTTTTCGCGCAATTAATTATAAAGCATCGACGAAAATTCTTGAAAAACAGTTTTGGCAAGCTAATTATCTTACAAATCTTACTAACTATTTCTTTAAATTTGTGCAGAGCCCGCCAGTTAGTATTCTAAAAATAGTAAAAAAAATTGAAGATGAATTTGAAAGTTATCAAAAAAGATCCGAATTTATTAAAGCTGCAGCAAGCTTTGCACGTAAACAGCTTATGAATGATAAAGATAATAGATATTTATTATTTAATTTAGAAAAAAGTGGAGTGATAGTTTACGATAAAAAAATTGATAGAGATGCGGATGCTTTTAGCTTTTGGTCAATAGATGACACTCCATTTATTATATTAGGTAACAATAAAGGAATCGCAGTAAGAAGGAATTTTGATATTGGTCATGAATTAGGACATATTTTATTACATCGCCATATTGAATTTAGTAATTTAGAGCCGGAAGATTATAAAAATATTGAAAAGGAAGCCAATGAGTTTGCTGGAGAATTTTTACTTCCTGAAAAAGAATTTATTGAAGACTTTAATAAAATAACAAAAAAGTCAAATCCAGATTACTTAATAACATTAAAAGAAAAATGGCTAGTTTCAATTCAAACTATAGCTATTAGAGCTTATAAATTAGGGTTATTAACTAGAAGCCAATATAATTATTTATGGGCTAACCTCAATAAAAAAGGATACAAATATGAAGAACCTTTAGATAAAGAATTGATTATTTCTAAGCCAGTTAAAATGAATAGTTTACTTGATTTTTTATTTAAAAAAGAAATGCTTACTCCCCATTTTTTATTAGAAGACTTGAAGGTAAATTCAGAATTTTTATATGAAATTGCGGGAATTGATTCAAGAATATTTGATAAATATATGGAAAATGAAAAAGAAAAACAAAATGGTGAACTCATAAATTTATTTAAGAATAATTATTATTAAGCTAAATGATTGGATATTTACGGGTATATACTTATATCAATCATTCTAAAAGGGGTGGATTATAGTGGCATCATTAGAAGTATTAAATCCAGCAACAAATGAAGTAATTGAAACGTTAGAATATACAGACGAAGCAACGGCTAAACAACAAATTGAGAAGGCACATGAAGCGTTCAAATCTTGGAGAGAAGTAGACGCACATGAACGTGCTGATAAATTATATAAATGGTTCTCACACATTAACGAACATAAAGATGAATTAGCCAAACTGATTACTAAAGAAGGCGGTAAACCGTTAAAAGAAGCTCAAGGTGAAGTAGATTATGCCAATTCATATGTGTCTTGGTATGCCGAAGAAGCGAAACGTATTTACGGACGTACGATTCCAGCCAATACGCCTGATAAAAATATCATTGTGAAGAAATTTCCAGTAGGTGTGGTAGGCGCGATTACACCATGGAACTTCCCAGCAGCAATGATTACACGTAAGATTGCGCTAGCGTTAGCTGCAGGTTGTACTATTGTTTGTAAACCAGCCACACAAACACCATTAACTACTATTCGTTTAATCGAACTTGCACACGAAGCGGGTATCCCTGAAGACGCGGTGCAATATGTAGTTATGTCTGGTAAAGATGCTGGAGAACTGTTCACGAAACATCCAATCATGCAGAAAGTCACATTTACTGGGTCAACTGATGTCGGTAAGAAATTGATTGCGCAGGCTGCAGAATCTGTTGAAAATGTAACAATGGAACTAGGCGGACTAGCACCATTAATCGTTCACGAAGATGCAGATATTGAATATGCAGTAGATCAAACAATTGCGTCTAAATTCCGTAATGCAGGCCAAACATGTATCTGCGCAAACCGTGTTTATGTACACGAAGCAATTGAGAAAGAATTTACTGAACAATTAACTCAAAAAGTTCATGATTTAAAAGTGGGTAACGGCATGGATGAAGGCGTTACAATTGGACCGCTTATCAATAAAGATGGCGTCGAGAAAGTGGTTAATCAATTGAAAGATGCAGAATCTAAAGGTGCGAAATTATCTCGCTCATTAGAAGACGCTCAAGAACTTGGCGGTAACTTCTTGAAACCTGTTGTCGTATCAAATGCGAACCAAGACATGTTAGCAATGCAAGAAGAAACGTTTGGTCCGATTGTACCTATTGCAACGTACTCTGACTTAGAAGATGCGATTCAAATGGCGAATGATACGCAATTTGGCTTAGCTGCTTACTTCTTTACAAATGACTATCGCACAGGCTTCCACTTATATAATTCACTTGATTATGGCGTTATCGGTTGGAATGATGGCGGTCCATCAGCAGCACATGCGCCATTTGGTGGTATGAAAGAAAGTGGTTACGGTCGTGAAGGTGGCACAGAAGGTATCGAACCTTACTTAGAAACGAAATATTTATCAATTGGTAATATGTAAGCCACAACGCTCGCTTCTCAATTTATGGGAAGCGGGCTAATTTTCTGTAATTTAGTCGCTTATATTCTGTTATTATGAAAATGAAAAACAGATAGAGGGCGTGAGCACATAATGACAAATATGCTATTTTACATTAACGGTACGCAAGTAACTCAAAAGAAAGTAAATAAGTGGGAAACAAAACGTCTAAAACATGTCTATAAATATTTAGCAAAATATCCTGAAGCTCAGTTCAATAAAGATGTCAAAGCATGGGTTAAAAATAATGATTTAGATAAAATGAAACAAGAAATTGCTCAAGCTAAACTTAACATTACCTTTTCAAAACTAAGAAAATTAATGAAATTAAAATATGCAGTAGGTAACTTAATCTCAGCAATAGCGACTAAGCTATCGTTTGGACAACGCAAAATGAGTACAGTGGAAATAGCTGTACCTAATAGCCATTTAAATGCTCAGGAAGTGGTGGATGCTTTAGACCGAGTAATGATGCTGAAGACGCCTGAACATGATGAAATTAATGTAAAAGCCAATCCAGATCATTATGTACTTGAAGGTATTACTGCAGAAATTCAAGAAGTGCTTGAAACTACAGGGGGCAGTCCATTACCGACACGTTTCTTTGCTCATTATAATGATGAAACGAAACTTAAATCTCGCATGTCGGAAGATTACCAGATTGAATTACCGGGCGTCGCTAAATTGAAAAATGGTACAATTATAGGCGGTATGCGTCATCAAATTCGCAATGAAAATAATGGCTTTCGTTTTAAAGCATTAGTTGAATTTCCAGCAATTTTACCAGACTATATGATACATCAACATCAATATCATTTATGTTGTGAATTTGGAAATTGGCTTACTTACATTTTAGAAGTTGAAAGTAAATAACGTCTTAAACTATAATTCGCTATCTTATAAAGTAGCGAGCTTTTTATTATCCAAAAAAATTATTGTGAATTAATTATTTTTGTTTAAAATTACTATCAAAATATTTATGAAATCGTTTACACAAACTCTTTTCAGTGGAAAAATAAAGGAGAGATACATAAACATAGGAGGATGTTTGAAATGAGTGAATCAATTCCAGAAAAAATGAAAGTTGCATTAATGCATGAACCTTATGATATTGAAATTATTGAAAGAGACGTACCGTCAATCGGACCTAAAGATGTCTTAATCAAAATGATGGCAGTAGGCGTATGTGGTTCAGACGTTCATTATTACGCACATGGTCGTGTAGGTGAATTCGTAGTTGAAAAACCAATCGTTTTAGGACACGAATGTGCAGGTATGGTCGCTCAAGTTGGGGATGAAGTGACTGACTTTAAAGTAGGCGACCGTGTAGCAATCGAACCAGGTGAACCTTGTCGTGAATGTGAATACTGTAAATCAGGTAAATATAATTTATGTCCGTATATGGAATTTATGGCGACACCACCGTACGATGGTGCGTTCTGTGAATATGTGAGTCACCCAGCAGACTTCATTTATCATTTACCAGACTCAGTTACATATGAACAAGCGACATTAGTTGAGCCGTTCTCAGTAGGTTTACAAGCATGTAAACGTGCAGATATTAAACCAGGTTCAACAGTAGTCATCATGGGAATGGGTCCAGTAGGCTTAATGGCAGTAGTCGCTGCGAAAGCATATGGCGCTACAAACATTATCGTTTCAGATTTAGAAGAGAACCGCTTAGCAGCCGCAAAACGTTTAGGCGCAACGACAACAATTAATATTAAAAATGAAGATGTCGTGGAACGTATTAAAGAATTAACAGACGGCCAAGGTGTTAACTATGCGATTGAAACAGCGGGTAACCCAATTGCCTTAAGAAGTGCATTAAACTCATTAAAAGATGGCGGTACACTAGCAATCGTTGGCTTACCACAAGAAGACATGAACGAAATCAATGTACCATTTATCGCAAACCACGAAATCAACATTGTCGGCGTATTTAGATATGCGAATACGTATCCTCAAGGTATTCAAATTTTAAGCACAACAGATGCAGACATCGATTCATTATTTACACATCAATTTGAACTTGATGATACAAAACAAGCCATGGAATTAACACGTACAAGTAAAGGTGACGCCTTGAAAGTTATGGTTTATCCTAATGGATTTTTAGAAAAATAATTTTTTGAAAATGTGGCATCTAACCTAGGAACGAAAAGTGTCTTTCAAATGTGAAAGATAAACTTCACAAATTGTAAGATTAGGTAAATGCACCTCACTATGTAGCCTCCTACCATAAAAGGTAAGGAGGTTATTTTATGAATCAAAAACGTATTATCGGGTTAGATATTATCCGAGGACTTGCGATTGCTATTGTTCTATTTGCGAATGTAAGAGAGATTATGCCTATTATGGAAGGGGAGAAACAACCCCATTTCACACAAATAGATCACTTTATTAAACAATTCTTTGCTATGTTTATAGACATGCGTTTTATTACGTTATTTACTTTATTGTTTGGTATAGGCATGGGTATTTTTATGAATAATGCACGTAAAAAAGAAATATCACCCATTAAATTAATGTTTCGTCGACTCATCTTCTTATTTGTGGTAGGTATCCCAGGATTAATCTTAATACTGCCATATGCGCAATACGCTATCTATGGATGTATTTTGATGTTCCTATTCTTATTACCTAAAGCACGCTATACATTATGGGTATCAATCGTACTTCTTGTCGCGAATATTGGAATGACAATAGGGACGCCTCAAAATAATAATGTTGATGTCATGTTTTTAGGAGTAATGGCATTTGGCTTATATTTATCACAAAGTGGCATCATTTATAGATTTAAAGAATACAAGAAATTCTTTATGAGTACGTTAGCCATAAGTAGTATTGTCATTATAGGCGCCTTAGTATTAAAACAATTGGACCCACATTTTGCTTGGTATAGTGTTGAGGATATGGTAACGCCTTTCCAAAGTATCATTTACTTTGTTCTACTACTCTTTATTACCGATAGAAAAAGTGTTCAACGTGTTATGACACCTTTTGAAAAACTAGGGAAAACAGCATTTACGAATTTCTTAGTTCAAATGATTTTCTTAGATTTATTCTTAGCTTTTGTATTCCCTTATCCACATCCTACGCCATTACAAGCTATTTATATCGGTATACCTATTCTAGTAGTGTTCATTCTACTAACATATTGGTGGCTAGCACACTATCGCCAAGGGCCATTAGAAATGTTGTGGCGTAAATGGACTTATAAAAATGTTTCTCAAAAATAATAAAATTAATTATAAATAATCGGATTAATGAGTAAGTGTACCAAAACATACGCATTAATCCGATTTTTGTATTTTATAAAAAATGACAGCTATGAAGAAAATGGGCTCAGTCATCATGACAGCATGTATCATTATTGTAGGTACGATTGCAGCGCTTTATACTTCTGGAGTAAACACATTAAGGCAAATTGCAACGGTGTTAATCATAGGTTTAGTAATATTAGCTTACTTATTTTACCTTTATTTATTCCGGCTATAGTAACTACATTAGGCAAAGGGAATTGGTGGCCGTTTAAAGCACCTAATACAACTAAAGATTAAATATGAATTCTAAATAGTCTATAAATGAATGATCTTTAAGTTCATTTATGGGCTTTTCTTATACCATTTTTCTAGAAGGTAAAGATGTGATCACGTAGTAAACAGATTGGTTGATTAATCGTGCACGATTGATTAGACTGTAATCAATCGCAAACGACTGAAAAGAGGTGTGATTTTGGAAGAAAAGAATATGACATTGGCGAATCAATTATGCTTTTCTGCATACAATGTTAGTCGCTTATTTGCGAAGTTTTATGAGCAACAATTGAAACCGTTTGGCTTAACTTACTCTCAGTATCTAGTCTTATTAGCTTTATGGGAACATGATAATCAACCGTTACATGAAATCGGTAAACAATTAGATTTATCGAGTAATACACTGACGCCCCTTTTAAAAAGACTAGAGCAAGCAGGGTGGATAAAGCGTGAACGTTCAGAAGCGGACAAGCGCCAGTTAATGGTGTCGTTGACCGCGAAAGGACAAGAACAACAAGAAGCCGTCTTTGAAGCGGTGGCGAAATGTTTACCGCCAGAGCTAGATGAAGCACAGTATAACGAAGCAAAAGATGTAATGAATCAACTTGAACAATCATTGAAAGCACTCACGACTAAATAAAGAAAAGGATGAGTTAAATGACAAAATATGATGTAGTATTTATTGGAAGCGGACATGCAGCATGGCACGCAGCGTTGGCACTTAAACACGCAAGCAAAGCAGTAGCGATTGTGGAACGAGATAGAATTGCCGGAACATGCACAAACTATGGTTGTAACGCGAAGATATTACTCGAAGGTCCTTACGAAGTCTTAGAAGAAGCAAACCAATACGGCGATATTATTCAGTCAGACGCGCTTAAAGTAGATTGGACAAACTTAATGAATTACAAATCACAAGTCATTAACCCTATGGCAGATACGTTGAAATCAATGTTCGAACAACAAGGCATCGACGTGTATATGGGCGAAGGTGTGATTAAAGATGAGCATACTGTAGAAGTGAACGGTGACGCACTTGAAACTGAGAATATTGTTGTTGCGACAGGTCAACATAGCAATAAATTAGATATTGAAGGTAAAGAATTAACGTATGATAGTCGCGATTTCTTATCTATGGATGAGCTTCCTAAACGCATGACTTTCATTGGCGCAGGTATCATCAGCATTGAATTTGCTTCAATTATGATTAAATCAGGCGTTGAAGTGGCAGTGATTCACCATACAGATCAACCACTTGATGGCTTCAATAAAGATCATGTGGCTAAATTAGTGAAGAAATTAGAAGATGAAGGCGTAAAATTCTATTTAAATGAAAATACGCAAAAAGTTGAAAAAGCAGGCGACGCATATAAAGTTTCAACAGAATCTGGTTTAACAATCGAAACAGATTACGTCTTAGATGCGACAGGCAGAAATCCAAATGTTGAAGGTATTGGTTTGGAAAATGTAGGAATCGAATATAGCAAAAAAGGTATTACAGTAGACGGACATTTAAGAACAAATGTGAAAAACATTTATGCAAGTGGTGACGTACTAGATAAAGCGATTCCTAAATTAACACCAACTGCAACATTTGAATCTAACTACATCGCAGCACACATTTTAGGTATGACTCAAGATGAAATTCAATACCCTGCCATTCCATCAGTGCTTTATTCATTACCACGTTTATCTCAAATCGGCGTTACAGTTGAAGAAGCTGAACAAGATAACAGCTATACTGTAAAACACATTCCTTTCGGTAAACAAATGGTCTTCGAATATAAAAATGAAACAGAAGCTGAAATGTATGCAGTATTAGATGACCAAAAACGTATTGTAGGTGCAGAATTGTATGCGACAGATGCAGCTGACTTAGCCAACCTTTTAGTATTTATGGTTAACCAACGCATGACAGCACAAGATTTAGATCAACTTATCTTTGCATTCCCAGGTTCATCTAGCGGCGTGATTGATTTATTAAAAATGAACATGATGTAAGAAGACGTTAATTAGTAAGAAGTCGGGGCAACTTAGTTGTTCCGATTTTTTGCTTTTTGAAAAGGGAAGTGGGGAGCACGACTATTAGTAGTTCTCTTTTTTACAATTTAATTTATGTTTAAAATCTTTCTGAGCGTTAATACTAATAATGTAAGAGGAATTAATAATAATTCTCAATCGGAGGGATTTTTAATTATGACTAAAGAAATTCAATCAAATGGCGTAACAGTAAAAGTTCCAGATACAATCGAATCAGCAGTAGCTTTAGAATATTCATTTGTAGAAGCATTAGCGAAATTAAATATTAATGTAACTGGTATTGCAGACGACAATGACGAAAACAATTTAGATTCATCAATTAAAGATTCAATTGGTAACTATACTTCAGTAGGTACACGTTTAGAACCAGACACTGAAGCTATCAAAAAAGCAGAACCTCAAATCATCTTAGCAGATAAAAATAGACACGAAAAAATCTTCGATCAATTAAACCAAATTGCGCCAACAGTATTATTAGAAAGCTTTGACGCAAACTATGAACAAAGTATTGATGTGTTCAAACAAATCGCTGGAATTGCATCAGAAGAAGACAAAGGTCACGAAGTTGTAGAACAACACGACAAAAAAGTTGAAGACTTAAGCAAAGACGTAACAATCGATAAAGATAAATCTACAATCGCAGCAGTACCTACAAGCGAAGGCTTATATGTACATGCTTCTGATTCTTATGTAGGCCAATTCTTAAGCAAAGTTGGTTTCAACAGTTCTATTTCTCAAAGTGAAGAAAGCAACTTACCAGAATATATGGGTGCTGACTACTTAAAAGTAGACACAGATAAACTTTCTGACTTTAACCCAGAACGTATCTTTGTGATGGTAGATAACGATAATCAAAAAGACTATGACAACCTTAAAGAATCTGATGCTTGGAAACAAGTTGAAGCAGTTAAACACAATCGCGTACAAGAAGTTAACCGTGAACGTTGGGCTAAATATCGTGGCTTAATCGCTTCAGAATTAATCTTAGAAGACATCACTAAAGTTGAAGAATAATCACTTCCAACTCTTAAAATTTGAAGACTAAGTTAAAAGGTAGCAAAGCTTCGCAAGAGTGAAGCTTTAGCTACCTTTTTTTTATTGTTTTTTGACTATGCGGGCAGTCTTAAATTTGAGTTTTCGCGCTATTTTTCAATAATAAAAGATGATTGGTACTTCAGTAATTCTTCTTTTATATACCTATACATATTTAAATCCGCTTGATTAAGTTCAACACTTTTTAGAGTTGAAAGATAAATCGCGCTAGAGATAATAAATGATGGGTGTTTAATGTAAGGTAAATTTAATTCCTTACAGATTGACGCTGGAATATAAGAAAAATAACTTCTATTTTTTAATAAAGAAAATACAAAATAATCATCTACATAGTTGGCATTATGTATTTTTATATTTTTATAATCTAAAAAGTCTTTAATCATCTTGTTATATTCTTGGTTATGCGCAGAAAATAAAAAAGATTTAAAGATTAATGGATCATATAAGATATCTGTATTTAAATTATTATCAAATTCTTTAGGATAAGTAAGTACTATATCTTCATTAATAATTTTTTCTGAATGAATAAGCGGATGAGAGAGTTTAATGGAATTTAGCGCAAACGTAATACTATGAGAAATTAATTTACTCATAATGGTTTTATTAGTAGTAATTTCTAAGTTGAATTTATTGTCTGGGTTCGATTCAATATATTGATTCAAAGTAGTAGAAGGCATTAAGCGACTATGAGATGACGCGAAATGAACAGTTTTCTGTTTGACGTCTTCATTAGCACTTATAATTCTTTCTACACGTTTTAACTCATCAAAGATTTTATTAACAGATTGATATAAAACATGCCCATTTTTTGTAAGACTGATATTACGTCCATTTTTCACAAATAGCTTCGTATTTAGCTCTTTTTCAAGCTTTTTAATCGTCATACTTAGGGCAGGTTGGCTGACGTATAACTCCTGCGCTGCAAGGGTATAGCTTAAATTTTCAGCTACGTGTTTAAAATAGGTTAAGTGTAGTAACTCCATGAAGTCCCTCCTTTATATATAAACTGTACCTTATAAATATATCACTTTTCTATATTTTTACTTATAAATTAAACGGGTATTATTGTATTGAGGTGATAAATAATGAAAATTGCTATTTATGGTGCTGGTTCACTAGGAACAATTATGGGAGCGTTCTTATCTGAATCGTCACAAGATGTAGATTTAATTGATGTAAACCAAGAGTATGTAGATAAATTAAATAAAAATGGTGCACATATTGTTGGTAAAACAGATTCTACTCACAAAGTGCATGCCATTACACCAGATCAAATTGATTCAAAATATGACATTGTATTATTACTTACAAAACAAGTATTTAACGATGATGTAATTCCTAAAATTAAAGAAATTCTTAGTGAAGATGGCGTCGTTGTATCATTACAAAACGGTGTGCCAGAACAAGTGATTACAGAAATCATTCCTAAAGAAAAAATCGTTGCAGGTTCAGTAGAATTTGGTGCAACATTTGTTGAACCAGGTGTCTCTAAATTAACAACTGAATTTGAAACATTTAAAAAGAATGCCATCGAAATTGGTGAATTAAATGGAAAAGTTACTGACCGTATTCAACGCATTCAAAAAGCGTTAGAACCTATCGGTGGTATCTCTATTTCTGAAAATTTACCAGGTACTAAATGGGCAAAATTAATTATTAATAGTGCATTTAGTGGTATGTCTGCAGCAACTGGTGGCACATACGGCGACGTAGTAGATAACCCAGTTGGCGCTAAAGCGACATTATACGCAATCAACGAGGTTATTAAAGTAGGTAAAGCTGCTGGTATCGACTTCGTAGTCTTAAGTGCATTAGATTATCGTGGATACGATGAAATCACAGACGTTGATAAACAAGTCGATCAAATGCGTAAAGCAATTGAACCTATGAGATCATTAGAAGCTAGTATGTTACAAGACTTACAAAAACAACGTCCAACAGAAATTAACTATATCAACGGCGTTGTAACTAAATTAGGTAAAGAAAACAACGTTGATACACCAGTGAACGACTTAATTCAAGAAATCGTATCAAATGCACAAGAGAATAAAGAAGTGCCTGATTTCGATACAAGCATTAAAAAATTCGAAAAATTATTTGATTAATAAATGTATTAGGAGTGTTAGTTTATGAATAAAGAGGAAGTAAAACAGGTATTATCCACACCAGTTAATGCTCCAGTATTTGAATCAACTGAAATCTTTTTCAAAAATCGTGAATATCTAAACATTATTTATGAAACTGATAAAGAAATGTTAGAAAAAGTGGTTCCCGAACCATTAAAAGTAACAAGTAATAAAATCAAATTTGAAGTTATTAACATGCCTGATAGTACAGGTTTAGGCAGTTACCAAGAAGCAGGCCAAGTGATTCCTGTAGAATATAACGGCGAACAAGGTGAATTCTATTTATCTATGTACGTCAATAACCAAGCGGCAATCGCAAGCGGTCGTGAAGTTTCAGCTTTCCCTAAAAAAGCTGGACAACCTAAACTTTACGTTGATAATGATGTTTTAGTAGGAACATTAGATTATAATTCATTACGCGTTGCTCAAGCGACAATGGGTTATAAACATCATAAAATGGATGAACAAGAAGCGCTTAAAAGTGTAACTGCGCCTCAATTCATGTTAAAACAAGTTCGTGATTATGACGGTAGCCTACGTGTATGCGAATTAACACGTAGTCAAATCACAGACATTAAATTAAAAGAAGCATATCGTAGCCCAGCGCGTTTACAATTATTCGAGCACGTAATGGCGCCATTAGCTGATTTCCCAGTTAAGAAAATTGTCGACGCTCAACACATTATTGCAGATCTATCATTAGGCCAACCAGAGCCTATCTTTGATTATTTAGAAGATTAAATTTAGATATAAAAAAACAGTTCCAAGCCGTAATAAATGGCCTGGAACTGTTTTTGTTTATCTTATTTTTGTGTTTCTAAGAATTTTTCAGCAACAGCTTTACCAGATTGTGGATTTTGACCAGTAATAATTTGACCATCTGCTACTGCAAATTCGCTCCAATCATCACCGTGTTCATATTTAGCACCACGATTTTTCAACTCATCTTCAGTTAAATAAGGCACTTTATCTGCTAAACCAACAGCTTGTTCTTCACTATTTGAGAACCCAGTAACTGTTTTACCGTCGATAATGTTGCGACCTTCGCTATCTTTAACATTTAATAAGCCAATCGCGCCGTGACATACAGATGAAACTGTGCCATTATTTTCATAAATTTCACGTGTTAAGCGTTGTAAATCTTCATTATCTTTAAAGTCCCAAATTGTACCATGACCACCAGCATAATAAATGATATCGTAGTTTTCAGCTTTAACTGCATCTGGTGTTAACGTATGACCAAGACGTGTCATGAAATCTCTATCTTGATAATACTTCCAATCTAAATCCGTCATCATATCTTCTTTTAAACTTTCAGGATCAATTGCAGTATAGCCACCCTCTGGACTCACGTAGTCTACTTTGTAACCATTTTTCTTTAATACATCTACGAAATGTACTGCTTCACCAAACCATAATCCAGTTGGACGATTCATATCTGGATATTTCGAAACACTCGTAACGACTACTAACGCTCTTTTCGTACTCATAAATTAGCCTCCTAATATCATGTGTTATCTATTTAAATACCCTTTTTGAAAATTAGAAAACTGTACCTAACCGTAAATTAGATTTTATAATATTGGTAAACAGACTAAAATTAACTTTTAAGACTACCCGCAGTGTTACTTTTTAAAATAAAAAGGTAGTTTTATGTGAAACATTATGAGCTTAAAAGGGTATATATTAGAAAGAGTAAATTCAATTATACTAACATAGTGATTGAATGAAGTAATAGAAGGGAGCCCACATCATGGCACAAAACAACGGCAAATTAAAATGGTCAAGTTTAATTATGGGAACGCTACTCCTCATAGTAGCAATTATTATATTTAGCTATCCCGTAAAAAACTTTTATACATTAACATGGTTAATCGGATTATTTATATTCATAAATGGTATTATCCAACTTTTATTCCGACGTGCAACGAAAGCATTAGCTGGAGGTAGTTCAGGACTAATCATCATTCTTGGTATTATTGATATCATTTTCGGCTTATTAGTAATGTTTAACGTAGGCGCAAGTTCTGACTTCTTCGTCTTCATGTTCGCAGCATGGTTTATTGTAAGCTCAATCATTGGTTTATTTACAATCTCTCATCAAAATCGTTTAAGATTTTTATCAATTATTGTAAATATTCTAGGAATTATTTTAGGAATTATCCTATTATTTAACCCAATGATGGGCATGATCTTCGTATCATTAATGATTGCCTTCACATTCGCTATATTAGGTGTCACATATATTATCGACGGCCTAGCTTAATAAATTCTAGAAAGCTATTTTCTCAGCACTTGAGGAAATAGCTTTTTCATTACAATTCAAATAAAAGAAACTCAAGAATTTACATTGTAATTCGTTAATTAAAGTATATAATATAACTATTAATGGAAGCTTAGCAAAGCTATTATAGGAGTGAATAATTTTGGCAGATTCTCATAGTTATATAGAAGATAATATCATTCATGCTGTAAACAAGTTAAACAGTATTCCTGGTTATAATGATAAATTTACTTATGAATATGACAACGAAAATGATTGGTTTAATATTATTCATTCAATTCAAAATGAAATTCTAACTAATGATGAGCTAGCTATAAAAATAGCTGATATTTTATGCGAAGAATTAGTTAATAAAAAAATACTTAATTTTTCTATTTATGAAGATGAAAATATCATGACATTTATTTAACTAAATTTTTAGGAGCATTATAGGATCTATTTATGATAAAGAATAGGTGCTATAA
>NZ_PPRC01000069.1 GCF_002902565.1 Staphylococcus petrasii
TTATTATAATATCATATTAAATTAAAGCTTTGCTAATGATATTAAAGTAGAACACTATAATCACCATAAAAATAGAAAGAGAAAATAATTTTTATAATGTAAGTGCTACATTGAAATTGTCATTCTGCTACAAAATATTTTAAATCTCCACTTAATAACTTATATTTAATTACCAATTCACTACAACAGACTAAAGTATGAAATCTACATATACTTAAAACATAAAACCGCCTCATTTTGTATTACTAGCCATTCACCTTGTCACTAATTTTTCGAATTTAATTAAATGATAAATAAGGGATAAGTTCTTATAATAGTAAATTAGGTGAAGTTAAAATGAAAAAACTAATGAATTTAGTCTTTAAATATAAAATATTTCCATTTTTAATGGGAATCATCAGTTTGTTACTCGCCATTAGCGTAGTGATACAAAATATTAGTATTGCCGAATTCTTAAATCGCATGCTTTATCACCAGCATACCTCTATTTATCCATTATTATTACTCATTTTAGTCGTACTTATTTTAAGAGCCACATTAAATACGATTAATTTGCGCTTAGGTGATCGATTAGCAACAAAAATAAAACATCAACTCAGAGAACAAGTATTATTCAAACAGTCATCTGTCGCTATTGGTACACAAATTAACATTTTGACAGAAACGATTGATGGCTTAGCACCATTTTTCAAAAGCTATTTACCCCAAGTCTTTAAATCAATGATGATACCATTCATCATTATCTTAGCTATGTGCTTTATTCATTTAAACACAGCGCTTATTATGATTGTGACAGCGCCATTTATTCCGCTCTTTTATATTATTTTTGGACTGAAGACACGAGATGAATCCAAAGACCAAATGACACATCTTAACCAATTTAGCCAAAGATTTTTAAACGTAGCACAAGGTCTCATCACATTGAAGCTATTCAAACGCACGCAACACACAGAAACCCAAATTTATAAAGATAGCACGCAATTTAGAGATTTGACGATGCGAATTCTACGTAGCGCCTTCCTTTCAGGCCTCATGCTCGAATTTATTAGCATGCTCGGCATTGGATTAGTGGCTCTAGAAGCGGCTTTGAGCCTTGTCGTCTTCCATCACATCAACTTTAAAACAGCCGCAATCGCGATTATTTTAGCGCCTGAATTTTATAACGCCATCAAAGATTTAGGCCAAGCTTTCCATACCGGCAAACAAAGTGAAGGTGCAAGCGATATCGTATTTGAATTTTTAGCTTCTGAAAATGCAGCACCAAGTAGCACACCAGAAACAGCACCTACACAAACGCCCCAAATTAAGATGACAAATGTACATTATCAATATCCTGATACCACTACATTTGCTATCAAAGATGTTTCATTAACGATTAATCAAGGCGAAAAAATCGCCATCGTAGGCCCAAGTGGGGCAGGTAAAACAACACTAGCACGACTACTCACCCAATCGCTCAAATCGACGAATGGAAACGTAACGTTTAACAGTGACGTGTCCAATATAGGCATGCTAAGTCAACATCCATACCTCTTTTCCGCAACAATAAAAGAAAATATTGCGATGTTTAAAGAGGTTGAAGATGAAGCGATTCTTGAAGTATTAGAAAAGGTGGGGCTTAAAGATAAAGTCCAAAGCTTAGCACAAGGGATTCATACGCCTATCGGGGAGGGCGGCGAAATGTTATCTGGAGGGCAAATGCGCCGTCTTGAATTATCACGCGTGTTATTAACAAATCCAGATATCGTCGTCTTCGATGAGCCAACGACAGGTTTAGATTTAGACACTGAAA
The DNA here is from genome assembly GCF_002902565.1 of Staphylococcus petrasii. Taxonomy (GTDB): domain Bacteria; phylum Bacillota; class Bacilli; order Staphylococcales; family Staphylococcaceae; genus Staphylococcus; species Staphylococcus petrasii. The sequence continues at coordinate 1,793 of NZ_PPRC01000069.1, forward strand.
GAGTGATTCAACAGGCCATTGCTCAATATTTCGAGCATACAACGATGATTATTATTGCGCATCGTACGTCTACGATTCGCCAAGCAACGCGTCGCTTATTTATTGAAAATGGGCAACTAATTAAAGATGATCATGATATTTCAGTTAGTTACACAAAAGGTGGTGAGCAACGATGAAACCACGTATTCAATTTCGACCTGATAAAGATTTAATATTAGCGATATTAACAGGTATAGTAGGAAGTTTAGTGGCATTAGCCATGTTCTTTCTAAGTGGTTATATGGTCACTCAAAGTGCACTAGGGGCACCATTATATGCATTGATGGTACTCGTTGTTTCCGTAAAATTATTTGGTTTCTTACGTGCCATTGCCCGTTATGGAGAACGTTTATTATCACATCGCACTACATTTACAATGTTGCGTGATGTAAGGGTACAATTCTTACAACACTTAATTCCACGTGTACCGAATATTTATCGTAAATATAAATCAAGTGACCTTATTTCTAAAATGATTAGTAAAGTAGAAGCACTTCAGAATATTTATTTACGTGTCTATTATCCGCCAATAGTGATTGGCTTTACAGCAATCATTGCAGCTGTAACGTTGATTTATTTTAGCGTTGCACATGCGATTATTATTGTGATGAGTATGTTGTGTTCATTATGGATTGTGCCGTGGCTTAGTGCGAAACGTGCACGTACATTGAAACAACAAGTCGCGCTTCAACAACAAGATACTTTAGCAAAGTTTTATGATTATAAAGAAGGTTATGAAGAATTAAATCGTTTTAATCAAACTGAAGCGTATCGTCAAGATGTGCTCGCATCATTGGATAAGTATGATAAGTTGCAAGCGAAAGAAACACGCTTCTTAACGTTGTATGATTATATACTGAATATACTTGCAATGTTAGCTTTATTTGCCAGTCTTGCGCTCGGCGCGATACAAGTGGGAAACGGTCAGCTCAATGTTATCTATTTAACAAGCATCGTATTAATGGTGTTAACGCTATTTGAACAAGCCGTGCCAATGAGCAACTTTGCCTATTATAAAGCTGATACCGATGAAGCGTTGGCTGATTTAAACGATGTCTTGTCATATCCAACTACTACGTCAACTTCTGATATTACTTCTAGAGACGAAAACGTATTTGACGTTGAGGATTTAACTTTTAATTATCTCTATCAAGAGACGCCAGTATTAAACCATATTAATTTAACTGTTAATAAGGGAGAGAAAGTGGCTATTATTGGTCCTTCTGGTTCAGGTAAAAGTACGCTACTTCAAATTTTAAGTGGTTTGTATGAGATACCACATGGGGACGTTAAACTTTACGGTCAGACAGTGACGGATATTACAGAAGACGCACGCTATAGTGAACTGAATGTGTTGTTGCAAGCACAACAGCTATTTGATGGTACCATTCGCGAGAATTTATTTTCAGAGGAAAAAGATGACAAATTACTGCAAGTGTTAGAACAAGTTAATCTTGGACATTTAAAATTAGATCAACAGCTTACGCTTGATGGACATACGTTATCAGGAGGAGAAATTCAACGCTTGGCACTTGCGCGCTTACTCTTGAAAAAAGCGAATGTGTGGATATTAGATGAACCAACGACAGCATTGGATGAAGCAAATACTGAAAATGTGATGCGTTTGGTGGATGAAAACGCAAAAACAGTTGTAGTTGCTACGCATGACATAGGGTTACTATCGCGATTTGATAAAATTGTGGTCATGATTGATGGTCAAGTGATTGAACAAGGCAGTTATGATGCACTAGTTGAAAGGGATAGTTATTTAAGTCGTTTGATCAAAGAAAATGATCAATAAGAAACGACAAGGCATTCTTAGATAGATAGTTACTCATTTAGTTGCGACGCTTTCTTGCGGGAAAGGCTTAAGCCTGTAGTCTTATAAAGGCGTTCTTAGATAGATATTCACTCACTTAAGTTGAGATGCTTGCCTAGGAGGCTGGGTCGAGCCACGGTCTTGTAAAGCAGTTCTTAGATAGATATTTACTCGTTTAAGTTGTTTCGCTTTCCTGGGGTGCTGTCTCAGCCTGTAGTCTTCGACTAGCACTGCTCCCCTAGGAGACTTCACAACTACACTTCGTAATCTATCTTAGAACTACTTACGTAAGTGTTTAAACACTTACGTTCATCAATAACTCTAATTCCCTCAGGCGTCACTCAACTACGTTTCGTTATCTATCTTAGAACGTCTTACACAAGTGCAATTGCACTTGTGTTCAATATAAAAAACGCCAAGAGTCGCGCAACGTCATTCGTTATTCATCTTAGAACTACTTACGTAAGTGTATGAACACTTACGTTCCTTCCCCAGCTTTCTTTGGTTGTAGACTTTCTATGCGAAAGTCTTTGTGCTGGGGCCCCGCGCGCAACGTCCTTTGTTGTCTATAATCAAGGACTTCTTACTTTAAATATCAATTAAAACGAAAAACCTGAGATATCTTTTATATTGAGATACCTCAGGTTTTTCGTTATTGATAAATATATAAAATTGGTTCGAAATGTATAACTTTAATTAGCGTTGTATTAGCATGTCATTTTATTTGTTTTCAGTAAAGGCGTCGATGACTTTGCCTAATAGACGATTGAGTTCTTTCACTTCATCGATACTTAATGAAGAAGCGGTAGCTACTTTTGTAGATGCATCGCTTAATTCAGGTTTGATTTTTTCACTTTTTTCAGTAAGATGAATGAATACTTCACGTTGGTCAACTTCAGAACGTTCACGTTTAATTAAATCAACGTGTTCCATTCTTTTTAATAAAGGTGATACCGTACCAGTATCTAAGGCTAGTTCAGTTACTACCTTTTTAACATTTACAGGAGATTCATCCCATAAAATACTTAACACTAAAAATTGTGGGTAAGTAAGGTTGTACTTTTTAAAGACTTTGTTTGAATAGTAGCGATTTACTTGTCTTTGTGCATTGTACAAACTAAAGCATAGTTGCTCTTTCAAATTATGTTGTTCAGACATTAAAGTTCTCCTCCAGACATTCTATCCGTCTCTCTATGTTTCGGATTAAATTTCGTCTATGTTGTGTAAAATATAACTTGCAACACACTTCGTTTCAATGCCATGCTAAAATTAAAGTATGCTTAAATTTTAGAAGATAATTCTATTTTAATCAAGTGTAATCTAAAATATATACTTATATTATCAATTTCAAATATTTTTTAAATAGAAAAGAGTTTTTAAAATGATAAATAATAAAAATGAAAAAATATCTATTACAATTGTTAGCGGCTTCTTAGGAAGTGGCAAAACTACATTTTTAAAATATTATATAGACCAATTATTAAAAAAAGATGAGAAAGTCACGATTATTATGAATGAATTTGGACAATTTGATGTCGATAGCATATTAGTTGGGGAAGATGTGTCGGTTACATCCCTAATAAACGGTTGCGTTTGCTGTGATTTGAATAATGATTTAGTCAATCAGTTGAATATGTTAGTGCAACAAAAAGAAACGCAACATATTGTCATTGAAGCTACAGGTATTGCACATCCATTAGAAATTTTTACTGCTTGCCAAGATCCTACTATTATTAAAGAAGTTCATACACCACAAATTATTGGTCTTGTGGATGCACAACGCTTTTCAAAAAAAGGAGACTATACTGAGTCGACTACGCATTTAATGGAAGAACAAATTGCATATAGTGATGTGATTATTCTCAACAAAACAGACTTAGTGGAAGAAGAGACACTGCAAAATCTTGAAGCTGAGTTAAATCGTCTGAACCCTCAAGCAACGCTTATTAGTACGACGTATAGCCAAGTGAATGATGAACAGTTGGAAGGAAGTACCAATCATCAAGTGAAATCGCATCACCATGCTCATCATCATGGTATTCAATCTATGCAATATACGTTTACCTCTGCGATAGATCGCCAATTATTCTATCAATTTATCTTAAGATTGCCTGACAATGTCTTGCGATTAAAAGGTTTTGTGAAATTCAGAGATTTGCCTGAAGCGACATACGAATTTCAATATTCTATGGGCTTACCGGATTATGGAGTGATCGATAAAGATGTGCCTTTAACGATTGTAATTATTGGAGAAGGTATTGATATAAACCGCTTGCGCAATCAATTAGAGATGATTCAATTTACTTAACAGTAGTCCATGGTAATGTTAAGACTTTGTCACAAGTAATATATAGGAGAAAGTCGGGTTTTGTCTTATAATGTAAAAAGGAGGGTTTGCGCATGAATAATGAAGATAAACGTACAAAGCAAATTCGCTTTGAATTTAAATGGATCACCATTCCATATGTCATTTTTGCGGTTATCGTTTTATTACTAAACATTTTTTATACTAATATCAAAGTAACGATGGCATTATTTGGCCTTTTCTTTGCTTATAATTTAGGTATGCTATTTATCGCATTTATTAATAAATATAAACGAACGCTAATTTTAACATTGATTTTAACGATTTTAAGTGCCGCAACATTCTTTATATTACTATATGTGTTTGGGCTAAATCGTGAAATTTTTGGATAAATCAATTACATTAACAAGAACTTTGTGAAGTTTCTAAAACCATTACAAAGTTCTTTTATTTTTTATCTCAAAATTATTAAAAAATTAAGAACATTTATTTGTGTGTGATTTAAATAAAGCGCTTTCTTGATATACTAATAGTGTATTCATCTTAAGGGAGTGTAATAAAAATGGCAGACAGAGAGTTATCAAAAACGGAAAATTTAAGCGCAAATAATCAGAAAGAAAATGAAAAGAAGAAGAACAAAGGGTATAAGCCACTTTGGATTATTACAAGTTTTGTTGTTTTATTTATTATTTTATTACTACCTACTCCAGCAGGCTTACCCATCATGGCTAAAGGCGCCTTAGCGATTTTAGCATTTGCAGTGATTATGTGGGTGACGGAAGCGGTCACTTATCCAGTATCTTCTACAATGATTTTAGGTTTAATTATTTTAATTTTAGGTTTTAGCCCAGTTCAACATCTTACTGAAAAGCTTGGTAATCCAAAAGCTGGCGATAAAATATTATCAGGCAATGATCTATTAGGGACTGGTAATGCATTAAGTCACGCTTTTAGTGGGTTCTCAACTTCTGCAGTTGCACTTGTAGCAGCCGCTTTATTTTTAGCTGCAGCTATGCAAGAAACGAATTTACATAAACGCTTAGCATTACTTGTACTATCTATAGTAGGAAATAAAACACGTAACATCGTGATTGGTGCTATTTTAGTATCTATTGTTTTAGCTTTCTTTGTACCTTCCGCCACTGCTAGAGCTGGCGCAGTAGTTCCAATTTTACTTGGCATGATTGCTGCTTTTAAAGTATCGAAAGATAGTAAACTAGCTTCATTATTAATTATTACAGCTGTCCAAGCTGTATCCATTTGGAACATAGGGATTAAAACGGCTGCTGCTCAGAATATTGTAGCAGTAAATTTTATTAATCAGAACTTAGGACATGATGTGTCATGGGGAGAATGGTTCTTATATGCTGCACCATGGTCTATAGTTATGTCTATTGCTTTATATTTTATAATGATTAAAGTCATGCCTCCAGAACGTGAATCTATTGAAGGTGGTAAAAAATTAATTAAAGAAGAGCTCGATAAATTAGGGCCGGTTTCTCCTAAAGAATGGCGTTTAATTGTTATTTCAATTTTATTACTTATTTTTTGGTCAACAGAAAAGATATTACATCCAATAGACTCAGCTTCTATCACTATTATTGCTTTAGCTATTATGCTTACACCTAAAGTAGGTGTCATGACGTGGAAAGGCGTTGAAAAGAAAATCCCATGGGGCACAATTATTGTATTTGGTGTCGGCATTTCTTTAGGAAATGTGCTATTAAAAACAGGTGCAGCCCAATGGCTAAGTGATAAAACATTTGGCTTAATGGGACTTGAACATCTACCAATTATCGCCACTATCGCATTAATTACATTATTTAACATTATCATACACCTTGGTTTTGCAAGTGCTACAAGTTTAGCGTCAGCATTGATTCCAGTATTTATTTCATTAACATCAACCTTACATCTTGGCGATCAATCTATAGGATTTGTGTTAATCCAACAATTTGTTATTAGCTTTGGATTTTTACTACCAGTCAGCGCACCGCAAAACATGCTCGCGTATGGTACAAACACCTTTACAGTTAAAGATTTCTTGAAGACGGGTATTCCTTTAACCATTGTTGGCTATATCCTTGTCATCATTTTTAGTATGACGTATTGGCATTGGCTTGGTTTAGTATAATCATTTTAAATATTAGATGACTAAGTTTTATTTCACGTTTTTTATTTTCTTGGAAAAGGGTAAAGAAAATGAACGCGAAATGAGGAGTGAAACGATGAATATAGGTGTCATACTGAATAGAGTTTTTAGAACACAAAATAATCCATTATTTGAATATATAAGCCAACAACAAAATGATATTGATCAATGCTATTTAATTATTCCTCAGGAAATATTTGAGGAAGAAGGCACTGAAATGAAACACAACTATTATTATGGTGTGTTGGAAAAATTTTTAAAAGAACTAAAAAAGCATGATATTGAACCATTCTTAATTGAATATAGCGAGTTAGGGAACTTCTGCAAGGAGAAGCATGTTGAAGAGGTTGTTGTAGCAGGCGATATTATGAGTTATCACCAAGAAAGTTATGATATTCGCCACTTAAAACAAGCATTCAAAAAATACGATATTTCGGTAGTGACTTTACGAGCAAATCATTACTTTAAACCGAGTACAACAATGAACAAACAGGGGACGCCTTATAAAGTGTTTACGAGCTTTTATAAAGCGCATCGTTCTACTCTTCGTCAGCACTCAGCTTATGACTACAATCTCAAAGATATTGCGAAGTTGTGTGTTAAGTCTCAACAAACATTAAACAAAGATTATTCAAATGATGGCTTATCTGAAGAACAAGCACTAAATCAATGGCACGATTTTTTAGAAAATGATATTCAAAATTACGATTCAAATAGAGAGTATTTACCTGAAGTTTTAACAAGTCAATTAAGTATTGTATTAGCTTACGGACTAATTGATATTAAACATATTATAACTGAGTTGCTTGAAAGTTATGAAGAAGATGAAAGTAATATTGAAAAGTTCATTCGAGAATTAATGTTCCGTGAATTTTATTATGTGTTAATGACACAATATCCAAATACGGCACATGAAGCTTTTAATGAAAAATATCGTAATATCAAATGGTCATATAATAAAGATGATTTTAAGTGTTGGTATGAAGGAAAAACAGGTTTCCCAATTATAGATGCAGCTATGGCTGAATTAAATGAAACGGGTTATATGCATAATCGTATGCGTATGGTAGTATCACAATTCTTAACCAAAGATTTATTTATCGATTGGACATGGGGAGAAGATTATTTCAGAAAGAAACTCATTGATTTCGATTCAGCTTCAAATGTGCACGGTTGGCAATGGTCTGCTTCTACGGGCACAGATGCTGTACCATACTTTAGAATGTTTAGCCCAACAAGACAAAGTGAGCGTTTCGATAAAGATGCTTTATATATTAAGAAGTTTATCCCAGAACTTAAGGATATGACAGCTAAATGGTTGCATGAACCTCTGAAACATCAATCGCAGCTTGAGAAAGAGGGACTTAAATTAGGGGAAGACTATCCAAAACCTATCGTCGATCATAAAAGCGCACGTGAATATGTAATGTCTACATTTAAAAGTATTTAAATAACTTAAATAAAATGCGAGTTCTATTTTAATTTCAATAGAACTCGCATTTTCATCATATATTAATTATTTTAAAACAAATATGCAGAGATAAACGGCTACATATTCTAAGAAAGTGATTAAATACATATATTTTAATCTAAGTTTTACGTGAAACGGTACTTCCCATCTAGGGTAGTGACGCTCATAATAGAAAACTTGTACTAAAAATAAACCGATACCTAATGGTAATAGCATAAGTAAGACACTATTTTTCATGCTAAAACCGATACGATTAAAGAAATGACCTATAACAAGTTGCAAAGCTACTATTATAATAAGGAGTAATAAAATATTCATCATTTCGCTACACGCACTCCTTTTACAAATAAAATAATAACAGCTTGTAGTAATACCATTAATAATACGAAAATAATGGTATGGAGATTTAACTCATTAAGCACTTGTTGGATAATCGTAAATGGTCTCGTAATGAGATGTACGGTATGGAATCTTAAGAAACGTCCCATATAAATGCCTAAACCATTTAAAAACATTAATACGATAATTAATGAACGGTTAAGCCATTTATATGAAGTGATATGAGATAAATTAATGAAAATTAATACCATACAATAAATTGCTAAAAAGACACCTAAAAGTAAATAAGTGAAATAAATCCATTCCATTAAATTTAAACGTACGTAAAAATCAAAAGTGAATTGATTTAGGTGTATTAAGTCTGTCAGCATATAAAAGGTGTTAGGCACTAGCAATATAAAAATAAGTGCGAACACAATAAATAGCGGCCATTCAAACGATTTTCTAGGTCTGAAAAGTCTTAAAAGCAAACATAACTCAAAAGGTATGTAAGCTAAAAAAAGATTCAAACTCATAAAATTAAAAACTCTAGTTTCGAATAATGACACAGTAAAAAGAATAATAAAATATATCCTTGCAATATAACGCGCGGTCATATCATACACTACTTTCTTTGATATTTATAAAACGCTAAATTTGTTTAGTCAATGTTTAATATTAAACTTTCACAAATAGGTAATCAACTAATTTACCTGTATATTGCATATTAATTTGAATGTAGTACTGAAATACAAAACTATCAGCTATTTATCAATTTTCAATAAATAGCCGATAACTGAAAAGATTATGGGCGCAATAAATTTAAACCTGTTTCACTATCGTGTGTACGGTTGATATCCATATTTGTCATTGTAATTACAATTTCAGCTGTAGCTGACACTCTAGCTTTAGTTAAATGTCCACTTAATGTTTGGAAATCACGTGTACCAAATGTTCCGTGTAAATGCGCAAAGGGTTGATCACCAATATGCGAAATATTACCTAATAAACTTGTTAATTCTAAAGCTTCATTTACTTCACGCGCTTCGTATTTTTGCGTTTCTAAATTATAGAAATTTAGCGTTACATTGTCACACGCACCGATACCACTTACTGTGCCAAATTTCATTTCATGCTCTGTGGCAAACTCCGTTACTTGTTCTACAATATCTTCACCTTTATCTAACACTAAAAGAAATGTTTGACCGTCTTTTTGATATTTCATCGTTTTCACCTCAGATAAATAGTAGTTACTTCTATTATACGTTGAG
>NZ_PPRC01000070.1 GCF_002902565.1 Staphylococcus petrasii
TATATATACTGTACACGTTATAGTTGTAATTATATTAGAGTTTATTTCCATATATTGCAATCCTCTATATAGTAGTAATGATATAACGTTAATTATAATAAGTAGTGACATAAATTTAATTTTCAAAATTAAACATATCATGATTAATAAAATAAACATCGCTATTCCTATTATAAAACTATATTTATTATTCAAACTGATTATTTCGTATATAGGATGTTGTTCAAAATAATAGTTAATTAACGGTAATATTATAATTGATATTAAATATAGCCCTATTAAAGCTAACTTAAACTTAAATGACGTGCCCCATTTTACTATTACTTTTCTAAATAAATAACTTTCAATTACTGTAAAAAATAATAATGTTGTGATGATATAAATAAAAAGTCCAATAGTTATAGGATGAGAATCAAAAAGAAAATTATTCATAATTTGGACGCTAGTTATAAAGCTAAAAATTCCTAAAAATAATTTGTATAATTCTTTTTCATAACTCATATCTTTAACAAAACGATTCGCATATTCTTTTATCGGTATTTGAGTAAATTCTGCAATATCTTTTCCATCAGTTTCTAACATTTGAAGATGGTCTTTGAGTTCATTTAAAATTTCATTAGTTTCTTTTAAACTTTTTCCTCTTAAAATTAATTCAGCTTTAAGTTTAATGAGAAATTCATTTGCTGACTGACTTAACATGTTTCATTCCTCCATGCATAGTTGTAATTTCTTAGTTGATAACGGATTTAACTCTAATTACTTATCTTTCTCTTTTCGGTTAGTGTAATAAGCGTGGGTGAAGAATGCGATGTTCATGAGTATGAGTAAAATAATTGATGCGATTAGTGATACGACAGCGAATTGGCTGTCTGAATGGCTGTGTGCTTTGAATAATTGTGCAATGATGTTTGGTAAGCAAACGATGAATACGATGAGCGCGAACATTTTTTGTTTAACGATAAAGCATGCAATCATCACTATTGCGAGTAATATGATGCCTACAATAATGCTTTGGGTTTGTGATAAAGTTGCGATTGTATAAATAGGGTAATGCTTTGATATATAAGTACTTAAGAACATAAGTCCGAATATGACTGCGCCCCCTATAAACGCAAATAAGTAGACTTTCTTTTGCTCGCCGTATTTAATAAAGATTTTTTTCAAAAGAAATAGCGGAGCAATAATACTTATTGCGAATATGAAAATCACGTTTAAAATATAGCCTACTGTTAGTTCAAATTCTTTATTAAATAAGTCCGGAATCGTGTAGATTGCGAACATAAAGAGTACAAAGTAAGTTAAATACTTAGGCAAGCCTTTGGTAAAACTCATTTCTTTGGAAAAGTTGTCGGCATAATCTTTCACTGGCGTGTTTAGAATATCGCTAACATCGTCGCCATTCTGCTCTGCTGTTTCAAAGTGATCTTGTAATTCATCGCCAATTGCATGTACTTCTTCTTCGTCTTTGCCTCTAAATAATAATTCAGCTTTCAATTTAAACAAGTAATCTTCTTGTTCTTTATTTAGCATCTTCATCACTCCCGAATAAATTATTCATTCCTGCATTGAGGTAGTTCCATTTTTCTTTAAAACGTTGTAATTCTTCTTGGCCACTTTCAGAAATAGTGTAATACTTACGTTTTGGTCCGCCGTTGTCTGATTTACGAGTAGTTGTATTCACATAGCCCTTTTTACTTAATCTCAGAAGCACTGGATAAATACTGCCATCGCTTATTTCAGGAAATTGATTTTCTTTTAATTTCTCTAAAATTTCATAACCATACGTTTCGCCTTTTGCTATAAGTCCAAGTATTGCGCCATCTAAAAGCCCCTTCATCATTTGATTGGATACTGACATGTCATCACCTTTTTATTAACTATCTTATAATATAAGATAGTCTATTATAAAAAAGAAGTCAACTATCTTACGTTAAAAGATAGTGACTCTTTAATAGTTGCTAAATCGCAGTTTATTAATTTTTATTGAGGTTTACTTTCAATGATTAAACTTTTAGATAGTTTAATTGCTAAGCTAATCAACAAGTTACATAAGTGACACGTCAAAAAACCCCCAGGACTTTTAGGCAAGACTGGGGGCTTTTTCATGCTAACAATGCTAGTTATGTGTATATTATATTTTATATTGTGTAATTTGTAAACTAAAAGTTATTATTAATCATTTGAGAATTAATAATTAGTACAATAAAAACCCCCTGTAGCTTTGGCGAGCCTGGGGATTTTCATACTTTGTAGTTAGTATAATTAGTCATTTAGTAATTAAACTTTTAGATAATTTAATCGCTAAGATAATCAACAAGTTACATAAATAACACAATAAAAACTCTAGTTCCTTTAACCATGCTAGGAATACTAGTTGAATATATTATATTTCTTTTTGTGTAATTTGTAAACAAAGTACTAAAGTATCATAAAGCATAGATTTTAGATGTATTTTGCTAGGATTTTAAAAAATAATTCTGCTCCATACTTAATTAATCAATTTATTTGTTACTTAAATATATATTGCTTTTCCAAAAGATGCGTCTGCACTTTCACCTAGGGCTTCTGATAGAGAAGGGTGTGGTTGGATAATTTGAGAGATATCGTTCAGTGTACCGCCCGAAGCTTTAACGCCTAAGATTTCACTAATTAAATCTGTGGCATGCGGGCCAACAATAAATCCACCTAGTATTTTGCCGTCTTGTTTATTGGCAACGATTTTGATAAATCCTTGTGTTTCCCCTTTTAATATTGCTTTAGGGTTCTTTTGAAAGTTTGCAGTAGTTACTTCAACGTCATAACCCGCTTCTTTTGCTTGTGTTTCTGACAAACCTACTGAAGCTGATTCTAATCTTGTATAGATACATCTTGGTATATCTTCTTGATAGATAGTCTCCGGATTTTTACCGGCAATCTTTTCTGCAACATATTTACCATGTGCACTTGCTGTATGGGCTAATTGATAGCCTGGCACTAAATCACCAATCGCATACACGTGTTTATAGCTCGTTTCATAATGTTCATTGACTTGTAAACATTTACCATCTTGTTCCAATTGAAGTGCTTTAGCGACGTGTACATTGGGTTGTCGTCCTGTGGCAAAAAGTAGCGTTTCATACGGTATTTCCCTTGGGCCATCTTTTCCATCTATTTCTAAAGTGGTTGTATTAATTTTTTTCGTTTCTGAATTGGTGATGATATTAACACCTTGTTGTTTTAAATAGGATGTGAGATGTTCACGTATTTCTTTAATTTCGCTGGATAAAATGCTGTCGCCCTTTTCCAAAATAGTAACGTCGACACCTAAATCGGCCATTGCAGAAGCTATTTCCGAGGCAATAACACCGCCACCAATAATCACAAGTTGTTTCGGCAATTCTTTCATATTGAAAAATGTGTCCGCGGTTTCATAGTGTGCTTGATCTACGCCTTCGATTGGAGGTACGAACGGCTTCGTTCCTGTAGCCAAGATAATATCTTTCGCCGTATAAATGGTTTCATTGACTTGGACTTTCAAATCTTCGAGCACTTCTGCTTCGCCTTCAATCAAATCAACGTTATGTTGAGATAATGCGTCTCTGACATCATCAGTCACTGTTTTTACGACTTGATCTTTACGTTGCACTAAGCCTGTTAAATCAATGTCTATATTATTTGTTTTAATCCCCCAACTGTTTGCAGAATGGATATCTCTTACTTTAGCGCCGTATTCTAAAAATAGCTTTGCTGGTATACATCCTACGTTGAGACAGACACCGCCTACGTGCTTCTTCTCAATGATAGCGACATGTTTACCTAGTTGAGCCGCTCTAATTGCTGCTGCATATCCTCCTGGTCCTGCGCCAATAATAATTAAATCATATGATTTAGACATCATTTGCTACCCCTTTCACCTTTGTAGTTGTTATTTCATCCCTAAAAATTATTTACTTTGAACATAATCCCCCTGTTTTGGTGTGAGCGTTTTTACACCCTTTCAATTATATCTTAGAGTTATATTTTTATATTTTCAAATAAACGTAAGTGAACAATTGTTACAATTTTAGATAATCTTAAATTTGCGTGCATTAACGCTTATTTTCAATATATTTGCCGACCTTCTCTTCGCAAAAAATAAAAAACTGCTCACAAAGTATTTATCTTTGTAAGCAGTTCTGCCCCAAGTTTCTCTTTTTTAATAAGCAAGTTTATTTCAATGCTCTATTCTTCAGTAAATTGTTCGATTGTTTCTTTTATAGCTTTGTCCCAGTATGCATAGTCATGAATGCCTGGGCTTTCTTTAAAGTTATATTGAATGCCTTTTTCATCAAGATATTTAATAAATTCTAAGTTTTGTGGGTATAGTTCGTCTTCCGTGCCACACATAATCAGTAGTTCAGGTAAGTCTACGTGATTGTCTATAGCTTGTTCTACTAAATAATACGGATCAAATGGTGTGCCTTTGATGTCTCCCTTTTCCCCAATAATAGCTTGAGGCGAAAAGTCATAATACTCATAGTCTCTAAGTAATGAGACATCGAATGGTGCAGATAATATGGCTGCTTTAGAGAAACGTTGGCTTTGCGTTAAGGCATATTTAGTAGTCCCGTAGCCTCCCATGGAATGGCCAGCGATGAAGTTGTCTTCTCTAGCTTTAGATAGTGGGAAGATTTGATGTACATAATCGTAGACTTCCATAACGTAGTCATAATAGCTATGCCCGTAAGCCATATTTGTATAGAAACTGTGATCCGCATTTGGAAGAATAATCGCCAGTTTATGATCATTAGCATAGCGTTCAATGCTTGTATAGCGTAAATAAGAATTTGCGTCGCTTGATAAACCATGTAACACTAACATTGATTTTAACGGTTTTGCTTCTTGATCTTTTTTGAAAAAGCTTGTGTCTTCTGGAAGAATCACATTAAGTGATTGATGCATGCCTAATGTTTTAGATAAATAATTTAATTCTATTAATGCCATCTTAAGGATACCTCCTACTCATTTATCGTTACGTTGCTGGATCTAACTTTTTCTCAAGTAAACGTAATAGGATATCGATTAATACTACAATTACGACAATTGGAATAGCGCCGGCAAGAATAAAGAGTGTGCCGTCTGTCGCATTTGTGCCTCGGATTACGATATCACCAAGTGTTGGCGCGCCGATAAATGAACCAACAGCTACGACACCAATTGCGACAACTAATGCAATACGAATACCGCCTATAATGACTGACAGTGACAGTGGTAATTCAATCATTCTTAGTACTTGGTTTCTTGTCATTCCCATGCCTTTACCAGCGTCTTTAATATTCGCGTCTACTTCATTAATACCCGTATATGTGTTTTTAATAATAGGTAATAATGCATATAAGAATACAGTAAATATAACTGTGTTCATTCCTAATCCGATGCCAAGCATTAAGATGGCTAACATCGCGATGACTGGCACAGTTTGAATCACATTGGCAATCGTAATCACTACGCCAGATAGTTTACCTACTCTCGCTATTAAAATGCCTAACGGTATGCCAACGAGAGCAGCAAATAATACGCCATATACTGACATTAATAAATGGTTGACGAATAGTTCCCATAGGTAGCCAAAATTCGTTTGATAATAGTTAATTAATTGTTCAAATAAATTGCCTTCCATCAGTTTTGACCACCTTTCTTAGTATTATCGTCATCTTCAAAATAATTATGTTGTTTCAAGAAGTTTTCTGCTACAGTTGCTGGTTCTTGACCTTTACCGTCAGCAAGATAATTTAATTTTTGCATTTGTTCTGTTGAAATTTTGCCTTCTAATTTTTTAACGATTGGTTTTAATTCAGGTTTTTCTTTTAATAATTCGTCTGTCACTAATGGGCTTGCGTCGTATGGTGGGAAGAATTTACGGTCATCTTTTAAGACTTTTAAATCATACGCAGCAATACGTCCGTCAGTTGAATAACCTACTGCCACGTCTAATTGACCGGCATTTAATGCATCGTAAACTAAACCGATTTGCATAGGTCTTACTGTTCCGAAATCAATGCCGTATTCTTTCTTGAATCCCGGATAACCGTCACCCTTACGATTCATCCAAGCACTATCCATACCTACTCTTAAATCTTTGGCATGTTTTTTTAAATCTGATACTGTTTCTAAATCATATTTTTTAGCTGTTTCTTTCGTAACCATGAGTGAGTATGTGTTCGCAAAGCCATATGAATCAAAGAATGTTTGGTTATATTTATCTTTGAAACCTTTCTTTGTAGCTTTCATTGCTTTATCAGGATCTTTAATAGCGTCTTCACCTAATGCGCCCGTTAAATCTGTACCTGTATAACGGGTACCAGACATGTTGGCTTCTCCACTTGTAATGGCATTATGTTGAATAACACTAGATCCTAAGTTATTGATTAATGTTGGTTGTATTTCCCCATTTGTGTCATGTTCAATTAGTAATCTCAGCATATGTGACATGATTTGAGATTCACTTGTCCCTAAGCTTGTAATTTTAACTTCGTCATCTGAATTATTATTTTTTAAACCAGGTAAATTACATCCAGATAACACTGTTAGAGACAATATTAAAACTACGATATACTTTTTATAATTTTTCATAATGTCCTCCTTAATTTATTATCTGGAAACTTTAAGTCCTTTAGGTACAATCCACTTTTCAATACGAGATAAACAGAAATCTACAATAAGCGCGAGCGCTGTAACTAAGATTGTTGCTGAGATAATCATTGCCGGTTCGTAAAGGTTAAGACCGTTAAAGATAAAGTCACCTAAACCACCTGCGCCGACGTAACTTGCGAGTGTTGCCCAGCTAATGACATAAACTGATGATAAGCGCACGCCACTAATAATCATTGGTAAGGCGAGTGGAAGCTCAACGTCTTTCATTAACTGTGTGCCTGTCATTCCCATACTGCGTCCTGCTTCTCGCACATTACCATCAATATTTTGTACGCCAATTACTGTATTATTTAAGATTGGTAATAAAACATAAAAGAATAAAGCGATAATCGCTGGTGTCTTACCAACGCCAAATAAAGGAATCATTAGTGCTAATACTGCTAGTGTGGGAATTGTTTGTAATATACCTGCAATTGTAAGTGCAATTTTAGACAGGCGTTTCGTTTTAGAAAGTAGTATACCTACCGGAACTGCGACTACAATTGCGATAAGTAGAGCAACGACAGAAATATAAAGATGTTCTAATGTCTTTGCTAATAGTGCGCCACTATTTTCAGATAAAAATTCCATCATTGCTTGTCAGCTCCATTAACTTCAGGTTCGATAATTGGATCTTCTGTCGCCTTAGATTCCTCAGTGTTTTCTCCCCAAACGCTGTCATATACGATATCCACTAGGTTTGCTCTTACTACTAATCCCACTAATGTTTTATTGTCACTAGCAACGACTGGCACGTTTCTAACGCTACGTTTTAAGATAGTACGCACTGAGTCTTGTAATTTACTATCTATTCGTACGCGATAAATGTCTCGTTGCATTGTGTCGATAAGTTCTTTTTGAGCACGCAGACCTTGGTTAATATCTTCGATGTCTAAATAACCTAATAGATGATTTTCATTATTAACGACAAAGATGGTATCTACACGACGTTCACGCATAATATTGACCGCTTCATTTAATGAGCTATCTACGTGAACAGTGACTGGTTTAACCATCGCATCTTCAACCGTTCTTGTGTTTGGTCTATCTTGGATAAGACGATTTTGACCGATGAAATCTTTTACGAAATCATTTGCTGGGGCTCTTAAGATGTTATCTGGCGTATCATATTGAACGACTTTCCCATTAGTCATGATACAAATTTTATCTGCAAGTTTAATCGCTTCGTCCATATCATGTGTAACAAAGATAAACGTTTTACCTAATTGTTTTTGTAGTTTCTTCACTAAGTCTTGTAAGGTATCTCTTGTAATTGGATCGAGTGCGCCAAATGGCTCATCCATTAAGATAATATCTTGTTCTGCAGCTAGTGCACGTACAACACCAATACGTTGTTGCTGACCACCAGACAGTTCAGAAGGATAACGATCTAAATATTCTTCAGGTAAATCAACTAAATTAATTAATTCCTTAGCCTTTTCGTCTTTCTTTTCTTGTGACCATTTTAATAATTTAGGAACTAACACAATGTTTTCTTTCACTGTCATATGTGGCATCAAGCCAATTTGTTGAATAACGTAACCAATGCTACGACGTAACTCAACGGCATTCATTTGACGAATATTTTTACCATCAATTGTGATTTCGCCTTCAGTTGATTCAATCATGCGATTAATCATACGAAGTGCGGTAGTCTTACCACTCCCACTTGTACCGATGAAGGCTACAAAGTCTCCCGATTCAATATCGATATTCATGTTGTCTACTGCTTTCTTTCCACCTGCATAGACTTTTGATAAGTTCCTAATACTTAACATACGTCCATTCCTTTCTTTTCATTAATAGTTATTCAAAAAATAAGGACTAAATGTGGATGTTATACAAAGCTAACTAAGTAACAACAAGGCACATAAAGTCCTTTAAATCTTTGCTTTCTTTTATCAATAAATTCTCTGAGTAGTTTATAAGATTGCTAGTTTATGAGCGTCGTGTAATTCCGATTTGATGACCTAACTGCTTAGGCGTTTCAGATAATGAATAATCCTCAAAGTAACGTGTCACATTGTCAGCGATAGAAGTTGGGAACGGTGCTGGACGCTCAGATTGTGTATCCATTCCCATTAACATGACTTCATACGTTGCCGCTAATTGCTGATTAGAGTTATACATTTCCATAAATACGTGTAATCGTTTACTGTCATAATCATACAGATAAACATTGACTGTTATTGCATCATGTTCTTTCATTTCTTTTAAAAATGTGACATGGTTCTCCAGCGTGAATATTGTGTAATTTAGCGTTTTTATCGCATCAACATCTAAACCAATATAGGCGAGCCAATCATCTGTGGCATCACTGAATACACGATTATATTCGGCATCATTCATATGCCCATTATGATCGACCCACTCAGTTTTAACTTCTGTGTTATATGCATATAATTGATTCATCTTATAACACCTGATTAGCTTTCTTCATACCGGCAGTTTCTTCTGGCCAATATTCTTCAGCTAATTTTTTAACTTTAATTAAAAATTCATTACGTTTTTGGTCGAGTTCTGACATAGTGTAACCTTGTGATGATGCCTCACTACCGCTTACTACCTTTTCATATAAATCATCTGTAAGCTCTGGTGCGACTAATTTAGTCCATGGTTTCTTCAATGCTGGACCAAATTGTTTTAACATGTGGCGCATACCGCCTTCACCACCAGCTAAGTGGAAAGTCATGAACGGACCATATTGCGCATAACGTAAGCCGGCAGCATGTGTAAATGCTTTGTCGACTTCTTCTGTCGTTGCAATACCATCATTGACGATATGCAACGCTTCACGCCAAAGTGCTTCCATAAGACGGTCAGCAATGTGTCCTTCAACTTCGTGTCTTACATGTAAAACATCCATGCCAATATCTTCATAAATCTTCTCAGCTTTAATGATTGTTTCTTCTGAAGTTTGTTCGCCGCCTACAATTTCAACTAACGGTAAAATGTAGACTGGATGGAATGGATGCGCTACAACAAGTCGTTCTGGATGTGATAAATTCTGTTGTAACTCTGTAGGCATAATGCCAGAAGTACTTGAGCCAATTGTGGCATCCGCTTTAGCGTAGAAATCAATTTCTTTTAATACGGCGTCTTTAATTTCTTCTACTTCTGGAACATTTTCTTGAATATGATCTGCTTCTTTAACCGCTTCTTCTAAGTTTGGTGTAAAAGTCAGGTTATCAAGTGACGCATTCTCTGCTAAGCCCATTTCTTCAGCATAAGGCCAATTTTGTTTAACTTGCGCTAACATTCTTTCATAAGCGCCTTCACTTGGATCTGTAGCGATGACTTCATGGCCATGAGCTAACATTCTAGTTATCCAGCCACTACCAATGACGCCTGTTCCGACAACTGCGAACTTCATTATTGGCCTCCTTTTGGATTTCTTAAATTAAATTTTTCTCTTGCTTCTGCTGGTGTTAATGGTTCAATATCTAATTCAGCTAATATTTTTTTAGCTTCTTCTACAAGTGCTTCGTTTGTTGCTTTAACACCTTTAGAAATATAAATATTGTCTTCTAAACCAACGCGAATATTACCGCCACGTTTTGCGACTTCTTTTACGGTTGGTAATTGCATTTTTCCGATACCAAATGCTGACCAATGCGCATTCTCTGGAATACGTGATACTAAATAATCAATTGTTTCTGGGTCATTCTCTGCGCCCCAAGGAATACCTAAACAGAATTGGAACATTGGGTCGCCTTCAATTAATCCTTCGTTGATTAATTGTTTCGCAAAGCTGACATGACCTGTATCGAAACATTCTAATTCAGGTTTTACGCCTGCATCTTTTACCATTTGTGCTTGTTCTCTAAGCCATGCAGCTGGACTTATATAAATTGAATCTCCCATGTTTGCGCTACCACAATCTAATGTGCACATTTCTGGAAGTGAATCTTTAACTGGACGATGGCGTTCTTCAGGAGTTTGAATCCAAGTACCTTCACCGCCTGTTTCTGGGTGTTCTTTACTTGGCATGAAATCTCCGCCACCGCCTGATGTGATGTTAATGATAATATCTTCATCTGCTTCTCTTATTAATCTTACTGTTTCTGCATAAAGTTCTGGATCATGACTGACAGCCCCTGTCTTAGGGTCTCTCACATGAATATGAGCTACTGTTGCTCCTGCTTTCGCACATTTTATAGCTGAATCAGCTATTTCTTGTGGTGTAACTGGTACATTTTCATTTTTTTCAATTGTATCTCCTGCGCCTGTAATCGCTGCTGTTAATACAACTTTTTGCATCGTTATCACCTCGGTTGATTTATTTATTACGTTAGTTACTATACCAACTGGTCGGTAAAGTTTCAACAGTCTGTCACAAAAATAGAGCCGAGTAATGTGTTATACACTACTCGGCTCTAAGGCTATAGGAATTTTAACTTTTTTCTTTGATATATTCTTTTAAGCGATTAAGTACTTCTTCGCGCATATCTTCATCAATGGCACTAATACCAAATATTTCTGACAGCCACAAGCCATCTACAGCTAAGCGAATAATTGTGGCATCTGCTTTATCTAAGCCATCTTGTTCGATATGTTGTTGCCAATCTTGATAAGACTCTCTTAAGGGTACAAGTAAATTTCTATTAGAGCCTTGGGCAGCTAACATTCCAGATGTAATTGGTGCATTTTCTGTACGGTGTTCTCGCGTTGCTTCAATAAATGCGTTTAGCCATTGACCTTTCTCTGCTTGATCTTGATTTATATGTTGATTGACATTACTTTTATATAATTCATTAGCGTAATTCACTAATTCTTGTATTAAACCATCTTTAGACTTGAAGTGGTATAATAACCCACCTTTACTAACGCCGGCTTTCTTAGCCACAGCATCTAACGTTAAATAATCAGCGCCTTGCTCATTTACAATAGACGCTGCACATTCTAATAAATATTGCTTTTTTGAAGTTCTTGCCAATTTTTCACCAACTTCCTAAATACGCTATATTGCTTTGATGTATTTATAGTTATCCAATCATTTTTATAATAAACCTTTTTAGGAAAATGTAGAACAATTATTTTTCATGAAATTATCTTTAAAATAGACATAAAGCGTCTAACCCCATTTTTTATAATGTAATCGTACTCATAATATATATAAAGGGGTTTTTAATGATGAAAAAAGTAGGTATTTTAGCAACTAGTGCATTAGCAGGAACATTATTATTCGCAGGAACAGGACATGCGCAAGCAGCTAGTCAAATTTCTTCCCATCAAGCTGAAGAGGAAGTAGCAAGTTATATTCAAAATTCTAATACTTATCATAAAAAGCCAGAATCTGGTGTTGTAGCTTCTTCATCACAAGAAACATTTTCTCCTGTAGAGAATTCTTATGCTATTGGTTTTGGCCAAGTAAGAGATAACGGCCCAACTTTCTTATATGTAAATAAATCTACTGGAACAATCTATGACGGTCATGGTAATGTTTTACAACAAGGCGCGTTAGGCCAAAATAACGCTAACTCTAATAACCAACAAAATGGTGAGAATACACAAACTACAACACATGAGAATCAAACAACTCCAAATACTTCTCAACAAACAAATGCTAATACTACTTCTAATGCTCAATCATCACAAGATAACTCAACTACAACTTCTCAAGACGCTAAACATGCAACTAGCCAAGCTACATCGACTACAGCTTTACCAGAAACTGGTGAAACTTCAAATAGTGGATTAGTAACAACTATCGCGGCTGTATTATTAGCAGCAGGTTCATTCTTAGTATTCCGTAGAAAATCTACTACAAAATAATTATTATAGTAAAACCCCCAGACTCATTTAGAGTGCTGGGGGTCTAATTTTGGATTATTATTATTCAATTGGTTCTAAATTCATGATTGCGCCAAAGTTTTGTTGGGCGTTAGTAAACGTAATAAATGCTACAAGTTCTACAATTTCTTCGTCCGTTAATCCTTCTTTAAGCACCTGAATAATATTATCTGGAATTTGATCGCCCATTTTAATAAATACTTCGGTAAAACCGATAAAAACAGACGATTTTTCATCTTTTAGACTGCCGGTAGGTTGGCCTTTTGCTTTACAGTATTGGCAACCATTTTTCTGTGCTAACATTCTTCTTATTTCTTCTTTCAATTCTTTACTCAAAGCGCCATCGTTCTCTAATAAATCACTAAGTTGTGTCCATGACGACATTAATTCAGGCTGGTGGCCTAATAACTGTTGAAATGGAGTTTTTCCAATTTTTGTATAATTGATAATTGGCATAATCTTACCTCCTTTAAATATATTTTATTGCTTATATCAAAGTTTGAACTTAATATTTATATGGAATTACATCATATTACTTTCACTATTTTAGGAGGTTACGCTCATGGACCATACAAATATAAATTTATTACATATACTAAAAGAAAATAGTAAATTATCGCTTAGTGAACTAAGTCAAAAAGTGAATCTATCCGTTCCTTCAACGAGAGAGCGTATTCACAAATTAATTGATTCTGGCATTATCAAAAATTATACAATCAACATTGATTACAGTTTATTGGGCTATGATATTGAAGCAATTATAGAACTTACTATTAAAAATAATTTATACAAAGACTTTAAGAATTATATTTCTGAACAAGAGAATGTCGCGTTTTGTTATAGAATTTCAGGTGACAGTTGTTTTATGTTTAAAGCACGTTTTAAAGACATGAAAAAAGCAGAGAACTTTATAGATTCTCTGCAGAAATATGGGCATAGTAAGACGCATTTTATTTTTTCAAAGGTAGTGTAATTCACTAATTTAAAATTATACTAATGCTTCTTTGATTTTATTTAAGCCTTTTTTCATGATTTCTCGAGGGATGGCGATGTTAATTCTGACGTGGCCTTCTGCGTTATGAACAAATTGTTCTTCGCCTTCAATGATGACGCCTGCATGTTTGATAAAGTATTTAGCTATTGGTTCGTCGATTTCTTTTTGGTTGATGTAATAGCTTAAATCTACCCACGCTAGGTAAGTTGCTTCTGGTATTTTAAATTTTGCATGTGGAAGTTCATTTTCCAAGAATTCTGCTAAATATTTAAAATTGTCATCTAAATAATTGTTCATTGCTTCCAACCAGTCTTCGCCCTTTTCATAAGCAGCTTGGGTTGCAGCAATGCTTAATGGATTCTCCGTTCCAAAGTGACGTAGCTTCCATGTCTTCAATAATCTTCTATTAGGAATGATTATATTTGAAAACATGAGTCCTGCGATGTTGAAGGCTTTACTTTGAGACATTGTGGTAATGATCTTATCGTAATCTGGCATAGCTTTAGCAAACGGAATGTGCGTTTGGTCAGCGCGTTTAATGTCACAATGAATTTCATCTGAAATTACCCAAACATCATTGTCTTGCATAATTTCTCCTAATTGTTTTAATTCATCTTCTGACCACACTCTGCCTGTTGGGTTATGTGGGTTAGCGAAGATACACAGTTTTATATTTTCTGTTTCTACTTTTTTGCGGACATCTTTATAGTCAATTTCGTAATAACCGTTGTTATTAATAAGTGGTGAATAAACGGCTGAAACATTATTTTTGTCGCATGCCATTTTAAATGGACCATAACTTGGTGTAAGAATTAAAGCTTTGTCATCCTCGTCGCAAATATAACTTACTAATTCTATGATGCCGGCCACAATACCGTGAGAGAAGACGAGTTGTTCTTGAGGAAAAGTATAACCAAAACGTCTTTTAGTCCATGAAACAAAAGCTTCATAATATTCTGAGCCAAAGATATTAGTATAACCTAGAATTTTTTTATCAAGTCTGTCACGTATAGCATCTAAGACTACCTCTGGTGTAGCGAAGTCCATATCTGCAACCCACATGCGAATTAATTCATCATTATCTTCTATATCTGAAACGTCAGCGTCTCCAAATAAATAACCCTTGTAACCTTCCACATTCATAGCATTGGTATAGCGACGCTCTATAATTTCATCAAAATTGTAAGTCAAAGTATCTCCTCCTGAAATTTATTTCCTTAAATATCATTTTAATACTTATTATTTTTAAATTCATTTTTAAAAATTTAAAGCATTATAGCACCTATTCTTTATCATAAATAGATCCTATAA
>NZ_PPRC01000071.1 GCF_002902565.1 Staphylococcus petrasii
CTTATGTATATCGTTTTATCATTAATAGTATGTTTAAATGTATATCTTAATTTTCCATTTTCATTATTATAAATAATTTCAGATGGATTAGCAGCATTATCTATATTTTTATTAAAATTTTGATGATTGCCTAATTTATAAATATTATTGCCATCTTTATAAATATAAACCGTTAAATGTCGGTCAGAAGCAACATTAGTAATTTCTTTATTATCCTTTTGATTATTTAATTTTATAAAATTTTCAGAAATATGGTTTAATTCAGCACTTTGCGTAGTAGATAAGATTTGATAAATCGTATGATGTAAAATGGCTCCTAAACCTATAAAACTGATAATCGTGATTGTACTTAATAAAAGAAGTAATCTATGATGAAACTTTAACATTAACCTTTAGGTCTTTCTAATTTATAACCTAAACCACGTACAGTTTTAATTAATTTAGGTTGCTTAGGATTTTCTTCTAATTTATCTCTTAAGTGACTAATATGTACATCAACTATTCTTGAATCTCCAGCAAATTCGTAATTCCAAACTGAATTAAGCATATGTTCTCTTGTAATTACTCGTCCTTGTCTTTCGATTAGATATAAAAGTAATTCAAATTCTTTAGGTGTTAATTCTAATAATTCATCGTCTTTATAAACTTCAAAGAATTCCGGTCTGATTCTAATATTTTCAATAACAATATCTTCTTCATCTACGTCATCTTTTTCTACTTCACTAGCAAACTTCGATCTTCTAAGTATAGCTTTAACTCTCGCTACTACTTCTCTTGGTGAAAAAGGTTTAGTCATGTAGTCGTCTGCGCCTAATTCTAACCCTAATACGCGATCGAATTCATCATCTTTAGCTGTTAACATTAAAATTGGAACTAAGTTTTTGTCAGAACGAATCGTCTTACAAACTTCAATTCCATCTTTTTTCGGTAACATTACATCTAAAACAATCAGTTCAGGTTGAACTTCATTTACTTTTTCAAGTGCCTCTTCACCATCGTAAGCAACTTCTACGATGTAACCGGCTGTTTCAAGATTATATTTTAGTAAAGTTACAATGGATTGCTCGTCATCCACCACTAATACTTTTTGTGACATAATGTGCCTCCCTGATTAGAAATAACATTCAAATACATTATAACTGAAGTTCAAATAAAAATAACATACCACATATTAAATTTACATAAACTTAACAATTAATATAATATTTTCTATTTATTAAGAAATTATTTTACTAACCTTAACTTAATATTAACAAATTTAGTCGTAAAAATATAATTTTTTAAAATTATTCAAAAAAGGGAGCAGAACAGAAATTAAAATAATTTCGTCGTTCTGCCCCAGCAAAGATAACTAGAATTGAAAAAAACTTAATATAAGTGCAGTTTCAATTCAGTTAGCTACTGCTAAAATGTTAAATAAGACTAGGACATTACATTTTGTCCCAGCCTTATCTCAATACTTATATTATTATTTTAAATTTTTAATAAGTTCATCAGCAAATTCAGAAGTAGAAACTTCTTTAGCACCATCCATTAAGCGAGCAAAGTCATAAGTGACGATTTTTGAAGCGATTGTTGCTTCAATAGCATCAGTGATTTTATCAGCCGCTTCTTGCCATCCTAAATGTTCAAGCATTAATACAGAACTTAATAATTCTGATGAAGGGTTAACTTTATTTAAGTTTGCGTATTTAGGCGCAGTACCATGTGTTGCTTCGAAAATTGCGTGTCCAGTTTCATAGTTAATATTAGCACCTGGAGCGATACCAATACCACCAACTTGTGCCGCTAAAGCATCTGAAATATAGTCACCATTTAAGTTCATAGTAGCAACTACATCATGTTCAGCTGGACGAGTTAAAATTTGTTGTAAGAAGATATCAGCAATTGAGTCTTTAATGATAATCTTACCTTCTTGTTCAGCTTTGTTTTGTGCTTCATTTGCAGCATCTTTACCATCTTTTTCAACAATTTCATCATATTGTTGCCATGTAAAGACTTTATCTGCAAATTCATTATGTGCTACATCATAACCCCATTGTTTAAATGAACCTTCAGTGAATTTCATAATGTTACCTTTATGAACTAAAGTCACAGCTTTACGATCATTATCAATAGCGTATTGAATTGCAGCTCTTACTAAACGTTCAGTTCCTTCTTTAGAGACTGGTTTAATACCAATACCTGAAGTTTCTGGGAAGCGGATATTAGTAGCACCCATTTCATTTTGTAAGAAATCGATGACTTTCTTAACTTCTTCAGTACCTTCTTTAAATTCGATACCAGCATAAATATCTTCAGTATTTTCACGGAAGATAACCATATCAACGTCTTGAGGACGTTTAACTGGTGAAGGTACACCTTTGAACCAACGTACAGGACGTAGACAAGTAAATAAGTCTAATTCTTGACGTAAAGCAACGTTAAGTGAACGAATTCCTCCGCCAATTGGTGTAGTTAAAGGCCCTTTGATAGCGATTAAATATTCTTTAATCGTATCTAACGTTTCTTGTGGTAACCATTCGCCAGTTTCATCATAAGCTTTTTGACCAGCTAAAACTTCTTTCCACTCAATACGTTTTTCACCGTTATACGCTTTTTCAACTGCAGCGTCAATAACACGACTTGCTGCTTTCCAGATATCTGGTCCAATACCATCACCAATAATAAATGGGATGATTGGTTCATTTGGTACGTTTAATCCTTCATTCGCTCTAGTAATTTTTTCTGCTGACATAACTTTAACCTCCAAGATTAACTATGATTAAATCATTTTAATAAATTAATTTATCTTTCTTCGATTGATAAATATTTACGATTTTTTTCACCAATATATTTTGCACGCGGTCTCATAATTCTGTTATCACGATATTGTTCAAGAATATGAGCAGTCCATCCAGAAGTACGGCTCACTGCGAAAATTGGTGTAAATAAATCATGTGGAATATCCATACTGTGATATACAGTTGCACTAAAGAAGTCTACGTTAGGAATAATACCTTTTTCCTCACGCATACGTTTTTCAATAGCAATTGAAATGTCATATAATTCGCTTCTTCCTGTTTCAGAAGTGATTTTACGACTCATTTCACGTAAGTATTTAGCACGGGGATCTCCATCTTTATATACACGATGTCCGAAGCCCATGATTTTGTCTTTATTTTTGAATTTTTCATCTAAATAAGCATCTACTTCATCAACTGATTTAACATCAGATAACATATTCATAACTTGTTCGTTTGCACCACCATGTAAAGGTCCTTTTAAAGAACCAACAGCTGCTACGATACCTGAATACATATCAGATAATGAAGAAACTGCACAACGAGCTGTAAATGCTGAAGCATTAAGTTCATGGTCAGCATGTAAAACTAATGCTTTATTGAATGCTTCAACTTCTGTATCAGTTGGTAATTCCCCTCTTAACATATATAAGAAGTTAGCTGCATAACTTAACTCAGGGTTAGGTTTTACAGGTTCTTTACCATCACGCACACGAGCAAATGCAGTAACTAATGATGCGATTTTAGCTTGAATACGAATCGCTCTTTCTTTACGGTTCTCTTCTGTTTCATCTTCCGCATCTGGATCAAAGTGTGCAATATAAGAAACTGATGTACGTAATGCTGTCATTGGATGTACATTATCAGTTGCGTATTCTTCAAAGTGTTTATACACTCTTGGGTTTAATGTCATATATTTATTTAATTTTTCTTTTAATTCATCTAATTCATCTTGAGTAGGTAGTCTATAATTCCATAAAAGGAATACAACCTCTTCGAATTGCGCATGTTCTGCTAAGTCGTCAATATCATAGCCCGCATATGTTAATTGACTTTCAATAATTGAACTGATTTTAGTTTCAGCTGCAATTACCCCTTCTAAACCTTTTTGTAATTCTGCCATAAGCAATTCCCCTTTTCTTTAACTTAATGTAATGGCTTTCAAGAACATTATAGCTAATTGTCGAAATTTTGTGAATGAATATATATTTTTTCACAAGCGAATAAAAGTGAATATATCTCGCTATTATATATCTTCTATAACCTATAATTCCCGTTATCATTGGCTTTATGCTTCATATTATAATGTAATTAGTAAGAAAATATTGAAAATTTTATTTTTTTATCATGAATGATTACAATTTGTTAACTAAATATTAAAGGAATTTTTAGAAAATATTATAAAAATAATTGTCGAATTGGTTATATAAGTGCATAATAAATATTAA
>NZ_PPRC01000072.1 GCF_002902565.1 Staphylococcus petrasii
AACTCTTTGAAAAATCAATTAGTTATTATAGGTTTTAGAAATTTATATATATAGATTGATTTTATTTAGCAATTTTCATCAAAAGCGTCTTTAATATCCATGCAGATATCTTGAATATCGCGACCTTCAATATGTTCACGTGGAATAAAATGTTTTAATTCAGTACCTTTAAATAAAGCATATGAAGGACTTGATGGTACTTGTTGAATATATTCACGCATTGTTTGTGTTGCTTCTTTGTCTTGTCCAGCAAATACTGTGATTTTATTTGTAGGTTTTTTATCGTTTTGTTCTGCAACAGCAACAGCTGCTGGTCTAGCTAAGCCGGCAGCACAACCACAAGTAGAGTTGATAACAACGAATGTTGTATCGTTATCGCCAACATTGTTCATATAGTTTGATACTGCTTCGCTTGTTTCTAAACTTTCAAAACCATTTTCTGTAAGTTCAGCACGCATTTGTTGTGCTAATTCTTTCATGTATTGTTCATATGGATTCATAGTTAATACACTCCTAATGTAAGTATTTATATTGTTTATTTATCACGATTGGCAATTTGTTTCCACACTGAGCCAAGTGCTTCGTCTCCCTTTTCAATACGAGAGATAGCCGTTTCAATTTGTAATTTAACTTCGTATGCTGGATCATCAACATGCGCCTTTAAACTTGGAAGTTGTTCTTCGCCACCCTCATCAAATAAAAACATAGCTGCACGCCAACGTACAATTTTTTGAGGGTCATTTAAGGCTTTTTCCATTTCTGGTAAAGCTTCTTTATAACCTAAGTCACTCAGACAATCTCCTGCTGTGCGTCTAACAGCTGGACTCTTATCTCTAAGACCTTCATAAAGATATGAAAGTACAGCTTTATTATCTATCATGCCAAGTAAAACGATAGCTTCTCTTCTTAATGCCACTTTTTCTTCTTGTAAAGCGAGCTGTAGAAGTGGTAAATCTTCAATGGTAGGCATTGGGAATTCCTTTAACATACGTAAACGGACTTTCCAATCTTCCGTTTGTTGATATTCTTCAATAGTAACGTGTTTATATTGTGATTGAGGAATAACTGTCTCTGTAGATAAAGCTACTTGCGTTAATTCTTCCAA
Organism: Staphylococcus petrasii; assembly: GCF_002902565.1. Taxonomy (GTDB): domain Bacteria; phylum Bacillota; class Bacilli; order Staphylococcales; family Staphylococcaceae; genus Staphylococcus; species Staphylococcus petrasii. Next base: position 1,106 of record NZ_PPRC01000072.1, read on the forward strand.
TCTTTGTTCAGGATACATCGCAAGAATTTCTTCAACAACTTCATTCATAACATCATCAAGTTCGCCGTAACGAATACCTAAATCACGCCATTTACGTAGAAAGACCACATTTTCTCCATCTTTTTGAGCGTTTAACATGCTATCTACGAATATATCAGGAAGTTGTTGGCGTTTTTCTTCATCAGAAGTAGTTAATTTGATTTGATATGGAATGTCTTTAAAGGTTAATACTTCTGCTTTTACTTCACCAAAATGATCGTCGATTTGAGATTGAACATCAGTTGCTTCTTCATTACTTAATGTAGAAGTGATGAGAGGCAATACAGTTTCCCAATTAGCGCGTGGTTCTTTATCTATGGCTAAAAAGTCCATAACATAGAAGATAGATTTAACACCTTCAAGTGCTAATAAATCATTTATAAATTTAGGGTTCGTTTCTTTAACTTCTGTATAAGTATTAGATTGGTTATCTGATCTTTTTTCAGTTAATACTACTTTCATGGTGTTAGGACTAGGTGTTGGTTCAACTCTTAAAATTTCCATTTAAAAATCCCCTCCTCTTAATTATAAATTAATTGAAAGCGGATTGAATTTGAGGTAATAAATCATTCCAATTTGCATTTTCTTCTTTATCCACTGAAATAAAATCCATTACATAAAAAATAGATTTTACCCCATCAATTTCAAATAATCGATTGATAAAATCAGGTTGACCCTCTTTAGCTGATGTGAAGGTATTAGATTTATTATCTGCTCTTTTTTCATCTAAATTAATTTTCATTGTATTATGATTTGGTGTTTCTTCGATTGATACGATTTGCATGATATGATTGCCCCCTATTATAGACTGTAGCAAAACCTTTTCACTCTTTGTCACCTTATGCGTGCCTAGGTCATCTACCTGTAGTAAACTCCCGTCGTTACGCATTTCATTTCCTCGATTGATAAAGGTTTTCTTTCAGTCTAAAAACTTTGAATTATTTTCTCAAGACACTTTTATTGAAGTTCATTTCCTAATTGCTTAATCTGTTTACCAATTGAGCACTCTGAAATACAAAAATGATGGGCTTGTGTTTTGCCCTCTGTTTTTCTGATATGCGTTTTAAGTAAACATTTATCGCAATAAGTATTCATTAAGTCATCAATTTTTTGAATTGCACTTTGTTCGGAATGCGTAAGAATGCTAGTCACTCCTTATTTCAAGTATTATCTCATAATAATCATGGAGTTATTATAACTTAAATTAAAGTAATTTTGAAATAATCGATTTACTCATAAATTTATAAAATTATTAAAATTCCTACCTCCTATTGCAACAATTGTATTTTTACTATATAATATATAAGTTGTTTTTGCGGTTTCTAAACACCCGCATTATCAAAATTTAGGAGGATAATCA
>NZ_PPRC01000073.1 GCF_002902565.1 Staphylococcus petrasii
ATATAATCTATTATTGTATTATTGCAATAATAGATATAGAAAAAACTATTGTATTATGTATAATATATTATTGTTTGTATTTTTATTATTATTAAAAAGTACATTATATTATTAAATTTATTATTGATTTAAGGAGCATAGAAATGAAGATTGTAAAGAGTAAAGAAATCAATCATAGGCCCAAAGTAAGTGTATTAATTAGTACATATAATAAAGAGAAGTTTATTGAAACTACATTAGATAGTATTTTAAAACAAACAATGGATATTAAAGATTATGAAGTCATTGTGGTGGATGATTGTTCTACTGATCAAACATTCGATATTGTTGCTAAAAAAATAGATAACTTCGCTAACTATAAGTTTGTTCAATTAGATGAAAATTCAGGCACTCCGGCAAAACCACGTAATTTATCTATTGATTTAAGTAAAGGAAAATACATAATATTCATAGATGGGGACGATTGGCTTCCTAAAGGTGCTTTAGAAAAGCTATACACACTTTTAAAAACAAATAAGACAGATTATGCTACTGGGTTAACTAAATATGTGCATAGTGATCGTATTGCTAGAAGTGGAGTTGCTCTATCTAAAATTTCATATAAAAAAACAGATTTAAAATATTTTAGAAAATCGTTTTATCATCTAGCGCCTGCTGGTCGTATGATTAAAGCTAGCGTAATTAAAAAGAATCATATTCAATTTCCAGAAATGATTTATGGAGAAGATTTACAATTTTTTGCAGAAGTATTTTTCAATACTAAACGTATTAGTACGACGCAAGAGGTAGTGTATTGTGCTAATCGATACGATGATAATATTTCTTTAGTTAAATCAGAAAGCTCAACAAGTATTAATCGAATGAAATGGCAAGGGGAAGCTTATAGACATTTAATGAATAAGTATAAAAATAATAAGCTAATGCCTAATTTGCTATACCGTATTATTAATAAAGATATTTTAGAAGCTAAGTTTTATAAAAAGCGCTTTATTAATGACATTGATGAATTACTTCCTATTTTTCAAGATATTATTCATATGATAGAAGAACATTTCAATCCTTTAGATTATGTCGATGACGAATTAAACCGACAAGCAATAAAATTAATACGTAAAGGCGATAAAGAAGAGATTTTAAATTTCGTTAAATTTTATCTTAGAAAAGATGATAAACCACTTCATGAGAAAAATGATATCTATTATTATTCATTTAAAGGGACAAATTATAAAAAAAGAATGCACCCTACATTGCTAAAAATCGAGCAAGAAAATGATAAAATCTTTTTTAAATTACTTTCTAAAAACTCTGATTTAAAATATCTAGAAGTTAAAAATCGAAAAGATCCAACTCAGTTTATTGTAATAGATATTAAGAAAAATCGTTTCAAATCTGGAGAATATAGTGTTCAGTTTAAAACAGGTGACCTACCTAAAGGTAAACTAGCGCTCACAGTTTTAGATAAAGATTTAAATGGCTCAGTAATCAAATCTGGCATGCGTTTTGATTTTTATGAAACTGTTGGTGGTAATTTAGGATATATTAAGAAGTAATTAAAAGGTTAAGTTAGGATTATAAATGGAAGTTTAGCCTTGCTAAAACAATCATTCCTATCAGAAAAAATAATACTTAATATTAATGAAAAATATACGCTTAGGTACAAAGAGATTGTATCTAAGCGTATTAGTATATATGATTCATATTTTGAGGATATGATTTTATAATTATTTATTTTCTGTATTTTTATATTTGTAAACTAAGCTTTTAGGTAAGTGACAATAGTCGTCAGGATGGTGTTCTAATCGGTTTTGATGCATTTCAGCACTTTTAACATAGTTAGTAAGCGGTAAGACTTCGGTCGCTATAAGATGATGGTCTTCAATAGCGTCGATAAAGGCTTGTGCTTCTTTAAGGTGCTTAGGATTCTCACTATATAAACCTGTTCTATATTTTAAGCCGATGTCTTGGCCTTGTTGGTGAACACTATAGGGATCGATGATTTCGAATAAATATCCCATTAAGTCTGTAATTGAAACTTTATCAGGATCGAATTCTGTTTTAACGGCTTCAACATAACCATCATATTCTCCTTCTAAAGTATTCGTAATACCATTAGCTCTTCCACTGGTAGTATCGATTACGCCAGGAAGTGTACGAATATAAGCTTCTACGCCATATAAACAACCTCCAGCTAAATAAACTGTTTCCATAATCTCCACTCCTTAAATTGATAACTATTCTCATTCAAAATGGTAACGAATTAGATTTGTCTATTCAAATAAGAAGGGGTATTATAGCAGTCAAAAGAGTGTGAATATTTTAAAATTCAATCTATGTATTTGCTAAATTTTATCGCTATTTCACTAGTTATACCAAATATAGAATATAAACGAGGGATTAAAATGTTTAAGTTAGTTGTTACAGATATGGATGGGACATTTTTAAATTCAAAAGGTAGTTTTAATCGTGAGAAGTTTCAAAGTTTATTGAGTCAACTGAGAGGAATGGATATTCGTTTAGCTTTTTGTACTGGGAAACAGAATGAGCGTGTGGATGCTATTGTTGGAGACTTAGCAAAGGATTTATTTATCATCGGAGATAGTGCTTCTCGAATAAAAATTAATGGTATGAATATTTATGCTAAGACATTTAGTAATCAACTTGGGCAAGACTTAATTAAGTCGATTAAACAAATTGATGATGATTTAGTTATTATTGTTTGTACTGAAGGTATGGCATATTCAGAAGAAGATATTTCTCAGAAAGAACGAGAAATGGTTTTAGGTTCATATGAGAAGGTAACATTTTTAAATGATTTAAATACGATTGATAGAGAAATTTTAAAGATTACTATTTTTGATATTAAAGGGCAGTACTTTGAACATGTAAAAGATTTAAAAAGATATGAAGATGAGCTTTATATCGTTGCTGCAGAAGAGAATTGGATAGATATCACACATAAAGATGTTGATAAGGGAAAAACGATTCGCTTTTTACAAAATTTATTAAATATTAGTATTGATCAAACCATTGTCTTTGGTGATGGTTTAAATGATATCCCTCTATTTGAAAATGCACGATACAAAGTGGCAATGGACAATGCTTATCCTGAATTAAAACGTGAAGCGAATTTGATTTCTATTGATAATAATAGAGATGGTGTAATTGAAACGTTAAATACATTACTAGCCAACTGTGATAAGTAACCCTTCATGTGAAGAGATGAAATAACTTTCTATAGAGAAACTGATACGTACTTTTAAGCTTTTTTAATTCCTTGTCAAACCTTTTTGTTAAATAAAAAATTTATTAATAAAATATTGTAGACATTGGTAATAAATGTATATAATAAATATTATTAAAAGATAAATTATTTATATTTTTAAAGTAAGAGGGGATAAATATAGTGAACAAAGGGGTAAAATTAGAAAGATATATTCAAATAGTTGTTACGGTATTCGTAATGATGGGGTTGGCCTTCTTTTTTCAATTAAATGAAGCACAGGCTTTAACTAAAGATAATTTGGAGGCTACTCACAACACATTACATAAGGTAGCTGAACCTCAAGGCAAAAATGGAATGAACACGCCTAAAGCTGTTCATGCATCGGCAACGTTGCCACAGAATAAGAAAGTAACTTCTAATCAAGTATCAAAGAGTGTAGTACCAAAAGTATCAAAACCACAATTACCTGCTCAAACGCCAAAAACTGCAAGTAATATGAAGAGTGGGAAAACGCCTAAGTTAGCAACAAGTACAAAAGGTAAGCCAAAGCAAACAAGCGTTAAAGCAACAACAAAGCCTGTAACAAAAGCGACGAAACCACAAGTACTTGCTCAAACGACAAAGGCTACAAGTAATTCAAAAAATGAGAAAACGCCTAGAATAGCAACTATTACGAAAAGTAAGCCAGTACAACCAAGCGTTAAAACGACAGCGAAGACACTACCAAAAACAACATCATCAACTAATAAAAATTATTATAACCAACCGCCTAAGCGATGGCCTTCAAATGTACCTGGCGGTGAGAATGTACGAGATTTCGGTCAAACGACGAAAGAGTCGGGTCTTGATGATGCTTTAAAAATCATGAAGAAATCTGGGAATAAAGATGTGACAATTGAACATGCCAAACCAAAGGATGCTAACATTGCGACAGTATATAATTGGAATCCAACGGCCAAAACGTTAACGTACGGAACAGGAACGGCGATTGGGAAGCATACCATTTTAACTGCTAATCATGTGGTGAATGATCAACGTGCGCATCGACCTTTGTCACCATCACAGCCTCAGAATATGCGAGTGAACTTGTTACAAGAGGGTTCAAAAGTAGCGAAAACACTTGAGGTTTTTGGTGTGCAGATGTTACAGAATGGGGATGTAGCTCTCGTGTATACATACGAGGATATTTCGAAATACATGCCGATACGCAAAATTGCATCTGAGAAGACGATTAAGTCATTGAAAGCAAATACGCCTATTCATATGTATCATTATGGTGCGCCATCAGGGCAGTATAAAAACGATCCTGCAGGAACGATGTACCATTCTAAAGGTAAATATTCTATGACAGCACGTAATGTTAATCCTATCGGTTATTATCAAATGATGGCTGAACCAGGTTCGTCTGGAGCTGCTGTGTTAAATGATAAGAACGAAGTGTTAGGTATTCATGCGTTTAGAGTAGATTCAGGTGATTATAAGAAATATCACTTAAACACAATGGCAGAAATTAGAGGGAATTTACGTAAGGAAATCCTTGATAACATTGTGTAGATTGAGTGAATTTAAGATTGATTTTAAATAGTTTATGCGAGGCATCATTAAAGGACTAAGTCTTTTGATGATGTCTTTTTTTATTTAGGAAAATGATTACAGTTAACTTTTATGCACTCGTAATCACTTTCTCGTAAGCTATATCTTCACCACTTTTCAAGAAAATAAAAATCACGAGTAAAAAATATATTAAAATTATAAGGCTTAAAGCGTGATTAAAAAAACGGGTAAGGGGAATAAATTAATTGTATAGCGTTTATCGTAGAGTAGGGCATATTAAGTAATGAGTCATGATAAAGGCAAATATTAATTTATCGGGGGAGATAAAGGTGACAGAATCAAATAATAAAAAGCTTGAACAATTAGAATCGCAAAAGAAAAATAATTATAATCAAGCAATTACAACTAACCATGGTGTGAAAGTAAGTGAGGATGAAAACTCTCTTACAGTCGGCGATAGAGGTCCAACACTTCTAGAGGATTTCCATTTCCGTGAAAAAATGATGCATTTCGACCATGAGCGTATTCCTGAACGTGTTGTACATGCGCGTGGATTTGGTGCACATGGTGAATTTAAAGTATATGAAGATATGAGCGAATATACACAAGCAGACTTCTTAACTCACCCTGAAAAAACAACGCCAGTATTCGTCCGTTTCTCTACAGTGCAAGGATCAAAAGGGTCTCCTGATACTGTAAGAGATATTCGTGGTTTCGCAACTAAATTCTATACTGATGAAGGTAACTTTGATTTAGTTGGTAACAACGCCCCAGTATTCTTTATTCAAGATGCGATTAAATTCCCTGACTTTGTACATGCATTAAAACCAGAACCTCATAATGAAATGCCTCAAGGTGGTTCAGCACATGATACATTCTGGGACTTCTTTGGACAAAACCCTGAATCTACGCATGCAGTTTTCTGGGCGATGAGTGATAGAGGTATTCCGAAGAACTATCGTCAAATGGAAGGTTTCGGTGTACATACATTTAGATTGGTAAATAAAGAAGGTCAATCTTACTTTGTTAAATTCCACTGGAAACCATTACATGGTTTAGAAAGCTTAGTATGGGATGAAGCACAAATCTTACATGGTAAAGATGTCGATTTCCATAGAAAAGATTTATATGAATCAATTGAAAAAGGCGATTATCCTGAATGGGAATTAGGTTTCCAAATCATTACGCCTGAACAAGAATTTGATTTTGATTTCGATATTTTAGATCCTACGAAGCTTTGGCCAGAAGATCAAATTCCAGTAAAACGTGTAGGTAAAATGACGTTAAATCGTAACGTTGATAATGTCTTTGCGGAAACTGAACAAGTTGCTTTCCATACTGGACATGTCGTGCCTGGTATCGACTTTTCAAATGACCCATTATTACAAGGGCGTTTATTCTCATATACAGATACACAAATTTCAAGATTGGGTGGACCAAACTTTAACCAAATTCCAATCAACAGACCTGTTAGTGGCGTACACAATAACCAACGTGATGCGATGCACCAAATGAATATTCACCAAGGTCAAACGGCTTATCATAAGAATGGCTTGAATAATAATGAACCACACACAGCATCGAAAGAAGAAGGTGGCTACGAACATTATCAAGAAAAAGTGGAAGGCCACAAAGTACGTCAACGTAGTGAAAGCTTCAAAGATTATTATACTCAAGCTAAACTTTATAAAAATAGCTTAACTGAAGCGGAACAACAACATATGGCTGATGCGTTCTCATTCGAAATTGGTAAATGTAAATCAGTGATGGTTAAACAAAATGCGGTTAACCAATTAAATAAAGTGGATCGTCAATTAGCTGAATATGTGGCTAAAAATGTTGGCGTTGATGTGCCTGAAAATAATGAAGAAGTTCAATCTGACGCAAGTGATAGCCAATTAACATTAGAAAAATTCGATATTCCATTATTAGGCCACTCTGTAGCCGTATTAATTAATGGCGATATCGATGCAAATACATTGAAAGCTTATGCTGAAGTCTTCTCAAACAATCGTTTGAACTTCGCCTTTGTAGGACAACATGCGAAAGATTTAAATGAAGAAGTTGGTATTACTGAAACTTACAGTACAGCAAGTTCAACTGTCTTCGATAGCGTAATTATCTTATCAGATGGCAACGAATTATTAGAAGATGCAGTTGATTTCGCTGAATTAAGTTATAAACACAAAAAACCAGTAGTTGTATCTGAAGCAGCGTCTAAGTTATTAAAACATAGTAAAATCCAATTAGATGCGCCAGGTGTGATTGTTTCTGATAAACCAGAAGCGATTTTAGATGCATTTGAACGTTTCAGATATTGGGACAGATAAAGAAAAAAGAAGAGGGAAGGCAGTCTAAAATATAACCTTTTCTAACTAGTAAAGCACTTTCTATTGAAATTTTTTTAGTAGAAAGTGCTTTTTTTAGGTGGAAGCGAAGTAGGAGTGAGCTTAAGGAAATTTTGTTTACAGTTTTCATATAAAGTTAACAAAACTTTATACAGTATAATATTGCAAATTTTGTAATATAAATGTAATATTGTAATCGAATGGTAATATAAATTCTGGAC
>NZ_PPRC01000074.1 GCF_002902565.1 Staphylococcus petrasii
TAACGACGATTTTTGAAAAAGGAACACCTGAGCTAAAGCTCATGTGTAAGTACCACTAACTTCTAAAGAAGAAGTGGTGCTTTAAGAGTGAAAGGGTTTGTCTGCAGTCTAATTTATAACCATGTCTCTTTATATTGATCTTCCTTAAAACCTAAAGTTATCTTGTCACCTGAAATCGCTAATGGACGTTTCACTAACATACCATCTGAAGCTAATAATTCTAATTTTTCGTCATCAGATAAATCTTTCAATTTATCTTTTAAACCTAATTCACGGTATTTAGCTCCATGCGTATTAAATAATTTATTAATTTCTACACCTGTTTTTTCGATGATATCTTCAAATTCTCTTTTTGTTGGTGTATGTTGCACAATATCAATCGGCTCGTAACTTACGCCATGTGTCTCTAAAAATTTAGCTGCTTTTTTACAAGTCGTACAATTTGAATATTGATAAAATTTAATCATTCAGATGTAACCTCCTATATTGATTTAACCTAAATATATCAGAAAACTTATGTAAACGCTCTATATTTTTTAAGCTTTATTTTTCGAATAAAATAAATATTCCGTTATAATATAGTTAGCATTTAACTAAAAGGAGCGTATATACATGAAAAGCATTAAAACAACTGATGAATTTAAATCTACAATCCAAAGCGATCAACCCGTTATCGTTAAATTCGAAGCAGGTTGGTGTCCTGATTGTAAAGCAATGGATATGTGGATTGATCCAATCGTCGAAAAATATAACCAATATGAATGGTATACAGTTAATCGTGATGAATTAGAAGATGTAGCAGCTGATAATGAAGTAATGGGCATCCCAAGTTTATTAGTTTTTGAAAATGGTAATAAACGTGCACACTTACATTCAGCTAATGCAAAATCACCAGAGCAAGTAGAATCATTCTTAGAAGAAACTTTCAACAAGTAGGAAGTAGAATAGAAATCTAATTTGATAATAAAGACGGCTAAAACATTTATTTGTTTCAGCCGTCATTTTTTATATTAATACTCAGAAATTAAGTTTTTACTTTTACGATGTGCTTTTGGTGGTACTACTTCTAAATCTGTTAAATAAAGTAAACCAGCAATCGCTTCATCATCTTTAATACCTAATACTTTACGCACTTTAGGTTCAAAGATGTAAGGTGGTGTTTTCCAACATGTACCAATGTCTTTTTCATATAATAATAACATCAAGTTTTGAGCATATGCGCCCATCGCAAAGAAATTCTCGCGATTTTGACGTTGGCGTGGGTCTGTTTTTAATACTAGTACTAACATTCCACCTAAATTTGTAACTGCATTGTAGTGATCTTCTTGTTTTTCCGGACTATTTGGAAAGGCGAATGGAGTCACATCTCTACTCATATCGCCTAATCTATCTTTTGCTACATGGATAACTCTCCATGGCTCTCTCATCCCATGATTAGGAGCATCTGTAGCCTTCTCTATCGCATCAAATAATGCCTCATCATCGATAGTCATATCATGTTTAAATTTTTTAATACTTCTTCTTGAAGAAATTGCTTCTTGTAATTCCACAATTATCGCTCCTTCATAATGATAACTATTATCAATTATAAGCTTTTATATAAGCAAATTCAAATGTATGCTACATATTCTCATAGAATGATAATTGCGCTTTCAACGTTTTCACATGTAGTTGACCAGGCGCTTGAGGCTCACCTAAACAGCCATAAGAAACCGAGCCTCCAAAGGCACCTTGTGCCACACGACTTACTACACCTAACTGTGACATCGAAATTCCAATTACTTTTGGATAAACGGCATCCACACTAGCAGCCATCGCTTGTAATAACGTTGCAACATCTTCTCGACATTGTGGCATAACTGCGATTTTGACATAATCAGGATTCAATTGATGCATTTTATAATAAGTGAATTTTAGTATATCTATGTCTGGTGTTCCTTGAAAATTATGATACGACACGACAACTTGTTTATAATTCTCCTGTGCCAAACGAACGAGATCACGATGAGCAAAGATATCATAATCACTATCCCATTCGATATCAATCATATGATAGTAATTCAAATGCACTATATCTTGTAACAGCTTCATATATGCTTCATAAGGCAAACTACCTTTACCACCTTGTGAACTCGTACGATACGTGACTAATACTTTAAAATTTGCATCTTGATTATGCAATATTTCGAGATTTTTAGTAAGTAATTGAATATGATTTTCTGGCCATTGATCAATGCGTAATTCAACTATATCTATCTCATTCTGATATTGATTTAAATCGTTTAAAGTTGCATCATCTATTAATTCTGTTGGCGCTATTGTTGCGGCTACTTCTACAGTTGTCATGAAACTCCCTACTTTCTCGATATGATTTTGTTTTATTTTAAACTATTGTGCCTATAACTCCAAACTCGTGACGTTTTGGTGCTTCATTTTCCTAAAAAAATTAAATATGTATGATTTAAAATTTCAAAGGTGGGTATACAGTGATTGAACACGAAATTTAGGAGGTAATAATAATGGCAGTTCAATATGAAACTAAAGCAACAAACGTTGGTGGACGTAAAGGACATGTTCACACTGACGATAATGCAATTAATGTAGATGTATTACCACCACAACAAGCGGACGGAAACGCAACTAACCCTGAACAATTATTCGCAGCTGGTTATGCTTCATGCTTCAATGGTGCATTCGATCTTATCTTAAAACAAAACAAAGTTCGCGATGCTGAACCAGAAGTTACTTTAACTGTACGTTTAGAAGATGACCCTAATGCAGAAAGTCCTAAATTAGGCGTATCTATCGATGCAAAAGTTAAAAACGTATTATCACAAGAAGATGCTGAAAAATATCTACAAGAAGCACACGAATTCTGCCCTTACTCAAAAGCAGTAAAAGGTAACGTAGATGTTGACTTAAACGTTCAAGTTGTAGACTAATTTCAATAGTCATTAATAATAAATTGTAAAATTTTAGCAGAGTAGAATGATGCATGTTGCGTGCATTGTTCTACTCTTTTTTTATAAAAAATGTTCAATTTGTCTTGTTAAAACATATTTTATCCTCAAAATATTTATTTATTATTTTTTTACTATTTTTAAACTTAAAAACTTGTCACTAAAAATTAGATTGCGTGTTTTTAAATATTACTTTATTATCAAATTATATTATTAAACGTTTTATATGGTATATGAGGAGGATATAATGGCTAATATTCGGATACTTAAAACT
>NZ_PPRC01000075.1 GCF_002902565.1 Staphylococcus petrasii
GATTAGCTCATAAAACTAAATAGTGTTTGTAACTTAAAGTTACATTTATTGGAATTAACGTTGACATATTGTCATTCAGTTTTCAATGTTCATTTTTAACAATTACATTTATTAATTATATCAACAATCAATATCTCTTGTCAAGAACTTTTTTTAATTTTTTTATCAGTTCAAAAACTTAATTGATTATTTCAACATTTAATATCTTATAATGTTTTTGTTTTGTTTTCAATAGTCAAAATTACACTTTCTTAACATTAATTTAAAAAACTTAACTTTGTCTTTCAAGAAATGTTATGTGTTTTTGACGACTTTTATATAATAGCAAGATTAATTTAGAACGTCAATCATATACAAGACAAAAATAAGTTTAATATTTCACATGTGATGTATCCTTTAATTATAAAGAGTATATTTTATACTAATTACATTAAAAAAATAGTTATTTTCCTTAGTTTATTAGTCCTTTTCATTGTTAATACAATGTCAATATAGACATTATCTCTTCTATAAAACAAATAAGTTTTTTCTATTTATATCTTTTTGTAATTAGCAAAATAGTAATGAATGCTGATCAATAACATAATTATTCTAAGTAATATCATCATTGTTATCACTCATTTTTAAGCATCTTCATTTAACAAATGTCTTAGTGTAATAAACTCATTTTTAATTTACCTGCTCTTTAATATATTTATTTTTCATTTCTTTCATTATAGAGTTATATGTCTTTAAATATTTATTTCCACTCTTTTGACTTTAAAATTACTTTTCTCTTATTTAAATAAGTTTCCCTAACATAAAAAAAGACTAGAACAAATCATTGTTCCAGTCTTTTAATCAAATATCGATTTAATTATATTCCCTATTCTTCTTTACCTTTGCATTCTTTACATAGCCCGTATATTTCCATGCGATGATGTGTTACGTCAAATTCAGTTATATGTTGAGCAAGTTGTTCCACTTCATCTAATTGCGGATAATGAAAATCGACTATCTTACCACATTTTTCACAAATAACATGATAATGATTATGTGTATTAAAGTCGAATCTACTTGAAGCATCTCCGTACGTTAATTCTTTTACAATGCCAATACTTTTAAATACTCTAAGATTGTTATATATCGTCGCAACACTAATATTTGGAAAATCAGGTGAAAGTGCTTGATAAATTTCATCCGCTGTTGGATGAGAATGAGAAGTAATTAGATAACGAATAATTGCTTGTCTTTGTGGTGTAATTCTGATTCCTGCTTTTCTTAAAGCTGCAATTGATTCTTCAAGTTCATGTTCTATGGACTCTAATTCTGCACTCATTGAATTCACCATCTTTCTACTTAATAATTATTATTACTTAATATTAATATAACTGTTAAGAAAGCGCGCTGTCAATAAGTACGGCATTTTTCAACTAGTATCCCTTATCTAAATCCACTCTATTCTCATTTACTTCATTCTTATTGAGAAAATCATTTAAATTTCTTTCAAATATCTCTGTAGCATCTTTTTTAATGTTTATATCATTACCTGTAATATGAGCAGTAATCGTCACATTATCTAAATCATATAATGGGTTGTCCGCTTCAAGGGGTTCATTTTCAAATACATCTAAATACGCATGACGAATCAATTTATTCTTCAACACTTCAACTATATCTTCTTGAGCAACTATCGTTCCTCTACCCACATTGATAAAGAGTGCTTCATCTTTCATTTTTTTGAAATGTGATTGATTTAATAAATGGTACGTTTCTTGTGTTTCTGGGAGTGAATTAATAATAATATCTGCTTTCCCTATTACATTGTCTAAATCTTCAATTTTGTAAGTTTCAGTAAATCCAGGTTTTTCTTTACCTGATTTACTCACTCCTACAATCTCTACATCAAATGGTGATAATAGTTTAACTGCACGTTGGGCAATTGCGCCTGTACCTAAGAATAAAATTTTCTCTCCATCTAAACGTCTACCAGTTAATGTAGAATCATATTTATGCTCTTTTTGATTAATATATGATGTACGCATTTTTTTATAATCATCTAATATAAACGCTAAGATAAATTCAGCTAATTGCTTTGCTTGCACACCTCTCGTATTAGTTAAGACAATGTCGCGTTCTTTTATATACTCTAACGGTAGATTATTAACGCCAGTAGCGTACCATGCAATCCACTTTAAATTTGGACATGACTCTATAAACGCTTTATCAACGCCACTAGAGTAACCAATTAATATATCCAGCTCTTTTTTTAATTCTTCAGGAATTTCTTCTGCTTTTTTGAAAAATGAAAATTCCAAATCTGGATATTTATTTTTCAACTCACTTTCTATATCTCCAAGTCTCTTTAAGCTAACGATCTTCATAGAGTTCACCCCAATATTTGTTTAAGCTCATCTAATTGTGTTTTTACTTTCACTTTTTCAATGACATCTATAATATAACCGTCTTCATCAATTACAAACGTAGTACGTACAATTCCCATACTCTCTTTGCCAAATGATTTCTTCAATTGATAAACGCCAGTAGCTTTAGAAAGTTGATAATCTTCATCTACTAATAAATCAAAATTCAAATTATGTTTGTTAATAAAATTTTGATGTTTTTTCTTAGAGTCTCCACTAATACCGTAAACTTGAACATCCATATCATTAAATAATGCTAAATTGTCTCTGAAATCGCATGCTTCTGTAGTACAAGTCGGTGTATTGTCTCTAGGATAAAAATATAAGATTGCTTTATTGCCTTTAAGTGTTTCATTAGTTATCCATTCACCATTTTGATTTTCTAACTTAAATTCTGGAAATTGTTCACCTTTGTTTAACATAATCTCACCTATTTCTTCTTATTATTAGTTATATGATACGATAGTAATGAATATTATTAAAATAAGAGAGGTTGATACTAAATGAAATTCACTGAGAGTGAACGTCTTCAAGAGTTATCTAATGAGTATATTTTAGGTGGAGTTAATTCGCCTTCTCGTTCTTATAAAGCAGTTGGTGGCGGTGCGCCAGTAGTTATGCGTGAAGGTCATGGTGCATATTTATATGATGTAGATGGCAATAAATTTATCGATTATTTACAAGCATACGGTCCAATCATTACTGGACATGCACATCCTCATATTACTGAAGCGATTCAAGATCAAGCAGCTAAAGGTGTATTATATGGTACCCCTACTGAGTTAGAAATTGAATTTAGTAAAAAATTACGTGAAGCTATCCCTTCATTAGAAAAAATTCGTTTCGTTAACTCTGGTACTGAAGCGGTAATGACTACTATCCGTGTTGCACGTGCTTATACTAAACGTAACAAGATTATTAAATTTGCAGGTTCATATCATGGTCACTCTGATTTAGTTTTAGTTGCTGCTGGTAGTGGCCCTTCACAATTAGGCTCTCCAGACTCTGCTGGTGTACCAGAAAGTGTAGCTAGAGAAGTCATCACTGTTCCGTTTAATGATGTTGAGTCTTACCGTGAAGCTATGAAACATTGGGGCGATGAAGTTGCTGCAGTATTAGTTGAACCTATCGTTGGTAACTTCGGTATGGTAGAACCTCAACCAGGATTTTTAGAAGAAGTAAACAAAATCACACATGATTATGGAGCATTAGTTATTTATGATGAAGTAATCACTGCCTTCCGCTTCCATTATGGTGCCGCTCAAGATTTATTAAATGTTTATCCTGATTTAACTGCTTTCGGTAAAATTATCGGTGGTGGTTTACCAATCGGTGGCTATGGTGGCCGTCAAGATATCATGGAACATGTTGCACCACTAGGTCCTGCTTATCAAGCTGGTACTATGGCTGGTAACCCTCTTTCAATGAGAGCAGGTATTGCATTATTAGAAGTTTTAGAACAAGATGGCGTTTATGAAAAATTAGATGCCCTAGGCAAACGACTAGAAGATGGATTAAATAAGTTAATTGAAAAACACAATATTACCGCTACGATTAACCGTGTTTATGGTTCATTAACTCTATACTTCACAGATGAAAAAATTACGCACTACGAACAAGTAGAAAATTCAGATGGTGAAGCATTTGCTAAATTCTTTAAATTAATGTTAAACCAAGGTATTAATTTAGCACCTTCTAAATTTGAAGCTTGGTTCTTAACTACTGAACACACAGAAGAAGATATTGATAAAACATTAGAAGCGGCTGATTACGCATTTAGCCAAATGAAATAAAACTTAAGATTTTAAAAAATAAGCCTATTAAATTGTTGTTTTCCCATTATAATAA
>NZ_PPRC01000076.1 GCF_002902565.1 Staphylococcus petrasii
TATATATATTTTGCTATGTCACTAAAATATTCAGTATTAACTTCAAATAAATAAGACAAATCATCTATAAACCAATCAATAAAATCTTCGATGGGAGTTTCTTGATTTAAAATTAATATTTCATAAATACCACGAATTTTTCCTGTATCTTCTATATAAAATTTAGGGATATCATACTCTTCATCAAAAAACTCACTATCAATATGCTTTTTAAATTGTTTTACTTGAGTATGAAATTCTAAAAAAGTTACTAAATTAGCACTAATTCTACTTTTTTCAATATTTTTTTGTTGAAATTCATAATTTATTAAACTATTTAATACACTAGTTAATTCAATCGGATAATCTAGCAATTCTTTGCTATCAGATTGAATTCTCCTTTTGAGTTCTTTAATATGTATTTTCTCAATTTTATCTTCTTCATTACTAATTTCTTTTGCATATTTATGCGCACGGTTTAAAGTAATTATATTAAACCAATTATCTAAAAAATATGGAATATAAGATGTATTATTTATGATGTCCAACCCTTCATCACTTAATTTATAAAATTTAGGTATCTGTAAACTTTCAGTATCAATATTACCTAATTGAATATTTTCAATTATTTTATTTATTAACGTATTTTTTCTTGCTGCACTAGGAACTTTAATATCTTTTAGTATTTCTTTTAATTCATCTTTATTTAAAACTTCTAATCCTTTTTCAATATCACTTTCTAAGTAAATTAAATCTTTTTTATGAAGCTTAGCTAAACTTTCTTTTATATCCCCCATATTTTCATTAAAATATCGTCCTTCTGTACTATAATTCGGTGGGATACATTTATTCTCGCTTTTTCCATTAATATAATGTAATGCTACTAAGTCGTTTACGTTTATTCTCATATAAATTCTCCTTTCTTTTTATAGCTTACAATACAATTTCAAAATTATTCAAATTTAATATATTTTATATTATTTATGTAATTGTTATATAATAAAGCTCACTAAATGAACTTAATCATCTAATGAGCTATGTGATTTATATATTATTTTTCAGTTTTTGATGTTTTGCGTTTTCTTATGAATGCTAAACCTAGGCCACCTAATAGAACTGACCATAATGTTGTGTTTGTTTCTGTTTGACCTGATTTTGGTAGTTCGTTTGTTTCTTTAGCATTAGAACTATTTGAATGGTTTGCTTTATCAGATACTGTACTTACATGATTAGTTTTAACTCCGTGATGACTTGGAGTATTATTATTTGTCTCACTTGAGTTATGATTATTTGAATTTGTCGATTGTTTATTGTGGCTTACTTCTTGATGATGACTTATATGAGCACTATGATTCACATTTTGAGAAGAATTATTATGATGTCTTACATCGTTTCCTTGAGTTAATATTGGATTGTCATTGTGAGTTTCGTTTTCATGATTTTGGCTAGCAGGTTGATTGCTTTCTTCGTTGTCTAAAGTGCCTTCATCGTGATTAGTTGTATCTCCGTCATTATTATCTGCTTGATCTGAGATTACCTCGTCACTATCATCTTCAAAAATGTCACCATCCACTTCATAAGGTGGTTCTAGACCTTCATCATTTCCATTATTGTCTTCAGATGAATGATTGTCTTCTTCATTATTTGAAGTTTCGTCTTCGTTATCTTGATGTTCTCCATTATCCACATCATGGTCTGTATTTGGTTCTTCATTTTCAGAAGGAGGGTTATCTGAATCATCTTTAGACTCCCCGTTAGTATTTCCTGGGTTATTATTGTCTTCAACATCGCCTGTTAAATCGTCTAATTCCCAAGTTGATGTTGTGCCTGATAGCTCGAATGAAGCGATTAACATCGGTTTGCCAGTTGGACTCTCTTCAGCACTTTCAAAAGTGATGCCTTCTGGTGAGATATCTTTATTATCTGGGTCATATAAATATTTCACAAAATAAGTCTCATTAGGGTTCGTAATGTCATAAATCATAATACCACCCACGCGTTCTAATCCAACGAAGGCATATGAATGCGCACCCACTTTACCGACAACGACATTCTCAACTTCTGGACCTTTATCATCGCTGCGACCATCTACTTCAATTTCATCTGGACCTTCATAATTGGCATTGAAGCGTTCAGGAAGTAAATCTAAAACGCGTTGCTCGATGTCATTGCCACTGTCGTAAACCATTTCTAAATCAGATGCTCTTAAAATTGAGAATGAACGTCCGCTATAAGTTACTAACGCATTATATTTACCGTCTTTAGTTTTAAATGGTTGTGCAGTTGTCACTTTCAAACGGCCAAGTTGTTCATCATCAAACAGGCCATTTTTCACCATTTCGTCTAATTCATCTTGAGTGAAACCTTTGTAGTAACGCGCATCTAATTGAATATCGTCTTTCAATTTCTTCACACGCGTTTCTTCAGAGTAACCTTTATAATCTTGTGAGTCACCTTCATTTGCGATAACTAAATAAGTTTCGCCATTATATTCATACGTATCGATACCATCCGGTTGCAATAATCCAAGAACTGGGACACGACGTAATTCTTTTTTATCGTCTTTATCAGATGGATCCATTGAATTTTGAGCAAGTGAATAATCTTTATAAGGTAAGGCTTTCACTTCTACAATTTGTGCTTTTTCGATATCAATTTTCGCAATGGCACTTACTTCCTGTAATGTCACATAAGCGTACTTACTTTGGTTATCCACCGCAATATACTCTGGTTCAATATTTAAATACGCATCCTCTGCATTTGGACCTAACGCACGAAGCCCTTGTTGATGTTCTTTCGTAAAGACAGCTGTGCGCACATTTTCAGTAGTTAAATGACTTGGACCAGCAGAAAGATCAATCACTGACACTGAGCCCTGTGGGTTAACTGTGTAATCATCATTTGGTTCGCCTTCATTTGCAACTAATAAATATTTGCCGTCTTTAGAGAACGTAACCATATCCGGTAGACTGCCGACCGTCAAATGATTTAAATATTGGCCGTCCGCACTATAGAACGCCACATGACCAGGTTGCGTTTTATCTTCTGCTGGGGCTGATATTGCGACATAATCGCCACTTGGATGCACTGTCACGCTTGTCACATCGCCCGCTTCAATTCCATTATCTTGTAAGTAAATGCGTTTCACTAAATTAATCTCGCCATCTTTTCCAGGGTGCTTCACGTCAATAATATCCAACGCTTCTTTATCACCATTTACCGAATACGCATAACCATTCTTCGGATTGTACTTCACAATTTCTGTGCCGCCTTTACCGAAGTCCGCGCCACTCGTATAGCGTCCCGAATGCGTCACATTTAATTGATCTTGCCCAGTGCGAGAGGCATTCTTCGTACGTTGCGCTGACGTCCATTCAGGCGTCGTAGATAGAATCGCTTTCGGTTGTTGATCTTGAGAATTCGCATCCTCTTGTAACACCTTGTACAACGCTTCCCTCTCTTTAGGCGTTAAATTTTTAAGCTCAGTCTTAGGCACATCAGCAATTGTTACGTTACCTTCTTCCGTAGAAGTTACTTCATTATTTTTCACTTCTTCTTGAAAAGGTCGATTGATATTACTCGGCTGTGTAGACTCCTCGCCCTCTTGAGTTGTATTTACATTTTGATCTTGAACTACTGCAGAATCTGAACTTCCATTACTTTCTTGCGTTATTTTATCATGTCCAGTTTCTGCCTTTTCAGTACTTGGTTGTGATAGTTTTGTAGTTTCTTGCGTAGTCACTTCTTTAGCATCTTCTGTTGAAGTTTCTTGTTTACTTTCATATTGTGCTTGTTCTTGAGTTTGTGAAACTTCTTTTGTAGCTTGTTCTTGAGTAGATGGCTGTGTTGTTTTTTCTTGAGATGAATTTACCTCTTTAGTAGAAGCTTCTTCTGTTTTTACTTCCTTAGTTGAAGTTGAATTTTTATCATTATTAGTAGTGGATTCTTGTGTAGCCTGTTCTGTAGAAGGTTGTTCTTGAGTATGTACTTCATTAGTAGCTTTATTTTCTTGTGTAGATGAAACCTCAGAACTTACTTCCTTAGTATTAGCTTGTTGTGATGCTTGATTACTTTGAACATCATTATGTATTGTTTCATTTGATTGAACTTGTGCCTCTTGAGTTTTTATCTCTTCAGTTGATGGTACCTCAGTCGTTTTCACTTCTTGAGTCACAACTTCATCTCTCTTAGGTTGTTCCCCATTTTGAGTAGCACTTTCCTCACTCAGTTTCTCTTGCGTAGCTTGTTCTGTAGAAACATCCTCAGAAGACTGAACCTCATTACTCTCAGCAGCAGACGCTTGCCCACCTAAAAACAATAAACTCCCAACTAAAATCGACGCAGCCCCAAATGAATACTTACGAATCGAAAACGCCTCACGCTTATTAAACAACTGCTTATTTCTCATAAAAAATCCCCCTTGAAGATGATATACACCACCATCTTACAAGAGGAATATTTGTTGATTATTTGAGTTGAGTAAAGAAAAAGTAAAATTAGAAGAGTTTTCTAAGTAAGTTGATTTTTATTCTCTTAAATCATCTACTGTCTTATAAATTATTTCAATTATTAAATCTACTATTATTGTAATAACTTTTTTACTAACAAGATGTTTTCCAAAAATCTTCAAAAATTCGTTCATTTTAATTCTCCCTAGCTGATTTATTAATAATTCGATTTTCAATTTCTTTCACAACTTTTTTTAATATTATAGCTTTAATTGGATTATATTTTGTTCTAGAATATAGTTTTTTAGCTATCGCTAGTGCTAATTCATCACGATTCATATTAGGATACGCTTTTAATATTCTTCTGCCTATACTATTAAAAGAACCAAAATAAGAGACTATTTCTTTAATCCAAATATATTTACTTTTATTATCAATTTTCAAATTATTTTCTAATTGTAATTTTTCTACGTAAGATTGAGCAAATTTTTCTTTATCCATTTTTCGTCTCCTATTAATTATTTAGTTAAATTTCACTTCCTTATTTAACCTTTTAATTTATATTTACGCCACATCTTGATTATTATCGTAAACACTTTCAATAAACGCTATGATTTCTGAATCATCTGGTCCTTGTCTTTTCTCAAATACTTCTATTAATAAAGTACTATATATTTCTCTTATGAATTCTCTTGGCGACTCAGCTGCAAACATTAATTTAAGCATTTTATTGAAGTTTTTATGTAAAAATGTACCTTTTAAAATGTATTCAAATTCTTCTTTGGATACACCACTCATAATTATATTTTCAATAAATTCTTCTTTAGCTATTCTTAACATTTGTACTGCGTCATCTTCTACAAAAGTATCCATTACTTTTTTGGCTGCAAATGTAGAAACAGTCCCACCAATAGTAGCTCCAATAACAGTACCAATCCCTGGGAAAAACATACTACCAAATGCTGCTCCTCCTGCTAAGCCACCTAACGAGCCAATACCTGTGGCTACAGCATTTTTAATAAGTTGTTTTTGCGAAATTCTACCTCTTAAGACGTTATATACATCTGGCCCAAATGACACAGCTATATTAATCGCAACTAATGTTCCACCCGTAACTGCTTTAGTTGCATCCTTAGAGGTGTTTTGAGCAAATTTACTTGCTACTTTAGTATTAATTAATGTTGTTCCAAGTTTCTTGCCTACTTGGCTTCCAGCAAATTGAGAAGCGATCATAAAAGTAAATCCGCTATAAGCAATAGGCTTAATAAAAGAGACACTTGCTTTTTTAAAGGACTCTTTAGGTTCCAATCCACTTGTTCTACACGTCCAATAAATCCAAACACTCGATACAATAGCACCTGGCACTGCTGTACTAGCTCCGTGTATAAAATCTATCCCTGCCGAATATTTAAGTTTTTGAACTAAAGTTGCAGTTTGTTTTTGACCATTTGCATCTAAATAAACAGAATGCTTTCTGCTATCAAATATACTTGTTTGAGCAATATGAGCTTGATTATAAGTTAGAGCACCTTTTTTTAGATATTTATGTGCATTTTCAGGATTGCTTTCGTTAGGAACTGCTCCACCTTTAATTTTTCGTTTCATCTCCTCAAGCGCTATAGAATATTGATCTTTAGGCACTTCTAAAACCATCATTCTTTTTTTGCCATTAATTTCATATGTATACTTAGCCGTTTGGTGTTTATCCACTGTATGAAAAGCACTATTAACACTGTTTGAAGCTTTTTTATAATATTTTGTTTGAATCAATTTCCCATTAACTATTCTATCTGCGCCATTCTTAGAATTATCATGCCCTAATCCTTCAGCATTTTTAAATTTCATTCTATCAAATGCTGTTCCAGCGTGTTCACCTGCAACACCATAACCTTTTGCTTTAACTCCATCCGCACTCTCACTAAATCTCGCATTTATTTGTGAACGATTTAAATCTTCATTCATTTGTTTGCTAATATTTGCAAATTGAGCATTACTTGCTGAAGTTGAAAAACTATCAATATTAATACTGTTCTTATTTTTCTCAAAAATTTTTTCTAATTCCTCTACTTGATTATCTTCATTAATTTCAGTTTCAGTATATAATTTTTTACTTAAAACCTCATTAACTACCTTTGACCAACCTGATTCAATTACAAAATTAATTTTATTAGACAATGTATCTGGAAAATCTCTTACAATTAAATTGGGTCCATCATAATAAAGTAAAAATGAAGTTTTCCCTATCCTGTATTGTTTATATAAATTTTGAAATGGTATATTTATTTTTTCATTAGTATATTTTTCTTTTCTATCAGTTGAATTTTTGTTTCTAATTTGCCTATTTAGAACAATCTCATTTGTTGTAATTAAATAGCCATATTCCATAAATTTCATTTCGTTTTTAGCAGGCTGTGCATTGTAAATAATAAGAAATACATCTTCCGAAATATTATTTTCTGTTCCCATATTAAAATATTCCGTTCTATTAACGGGAATATATTCACCAATCATATCTCCTTCGACAGAACTGTTCTCAATTTCTTTGCTAAAATCAATTACATCATTAATTGTAGGATTTATTTTTTTCCAATCTGAAAGAGTCTTTTTATAGATATAATATACCGCTCCTACTATCATTAAAGCTAATATAACTAAAATTGAAAAATTTATAAAAATTAACATATTCAATATAAAATTAACTAAAGCAGATAGTATAATCGAAATCCCCATGGATTGTAATATCGATAATTTGGTTTTTTTATAAAATAGTATGCTTAATCCAACAAATATTAAAAATCCTAAAAAGCTCATATTCATTCTCCTAAAAAATTTATCATAAAATACTATATAATTATATTTTAATG
>NZ_PPRC01000077.1 GCF_002902565.1 Staphylococcus petrasii
AGGTAAAATAGGAGGGTTAGAATAAACTAATATTTCGTCATATTTCATCATCTTAGGAGCTTTAAAGATAAACATTATAAATAATGAAAAGAAATTAAAGATTCGACCAAATTTAGATTTATTATCAAATTTAGAATATTTTAATCGTTCTATATTGATACCTTTATAGTTCGCCTTTTTCTGAATGTTTTTTTCTTTGCTATACTTATATGGCCACCCACAAATAACATCTACTTGCATGCCTTTTTCTACTAAATCTTCAGCCATTTGTGTTGGTAGCGTAGCTGATGAAACATATTCAGGATAAAAATACTGACATAATATTAATAATTTTTTCTTTCTCATTTTAATATTACACTCCTACACTATCTTTTTGCTTTTTAATACCATTGATACCTAATAAATTTAACACTAAGAATTTAATTAAATTTGCAATTAAAGTAGCCCAGAAAAATCCACTTAAACCAAAGGAGATAGTTACAAATATTGCTACTATAATATATATAATTGTATGAATAGTAATATAGTTAGCTTGCTTAGTAATCGAAATATGCTTAGTATTTAGAGTTTGAATCATAATACTTATCGCATTAATCAATACCCCTAAGTTACCTATAATAATTAAATGTTTAAAATCTTGAGGGTCAGTCTGATATAGCCAAGATACAATAAAAATTGTAAGAGGGTAACTAATAATCATTACAATAATAAGGGCAACTATACTATATAAATTAACGCTTATATACTGTTTAAATTTATTCCAATTAGAATTAACAGATATGTATGATAAAAGAACATTATTTACAGGATACATAAATGTTGCGAGCATTTTACCTACAAAAGTAGCTAAAAAAGCTAATGTAACTGCTTTACCTCCTATAAATGGTAATAAAATTAATCGATCAAGATATAAATTAACATTATTTAATCCATTCGTGCCTAAAAGCATAATAAAATCTTTTAGTATAGGCTTAGATTCTGGGGAATTATCGCCTGATTTGAGATGTCTTAATGCAAAAATTGTATATGCAACTGCAAATAATTCACTCATTAAAAATACAATAATCCAATAATGTACAATTAAAAACACAAGGAGTCCAATCATCATTCCAACGAATTGGACTATGGCTACATATAATATTTTGTTATATTCTAATTTCATTCTAAAGAATACATTTAAATATATTCTTAAACACATTAACAGGTTAATAATCAATAGAATGAAAATATCCAAAATATTTAAATTAAAAAATACAATTAATATAACTAAAAGGACTACTGTTTCAATTAGTATTGAAGTAAATAATGTCTTGGAAAATTTTGAAAAATGGTAATTCGGTGAATAATGGTCCACATTAATCAAACGAATGTTATTTAATGTATTACCTAATACGACACTAGCAATTGTTAGTATAGTGTATATTGTTAATATCTCTCCAAATGCTTTATCTCCTACCCCTCTATGTATAAAAGGATAAGCAATAAATTGTAAACCTAATGCTATAAGTAAAGAACTTACAATTGTTTTTAAGGTATCAATAATAAATAATTTTCTAGACATTTTTACGGCGTCCTTTAGTTATGAAGTAAAATAATATAAACCATAATTCGCTTGTTACTAAATAATTTGAACTAAACATTAACAACGTAACAGGATATATAGTTATAAATAAAACTAATAAATCTAGTGAATTCGGATCATAATTTTTAATTAGGTTTATTACTAATAATAATAGAATAAATGATATAACTAATAACCCAATTATCCCAAATGATAATAGCATTTCTAGTATCATATTATGAGGAATATTATGAATAAGATGATAATAATTAAATGGGCCATAACCTAACATTGGTTTTCTAGATATATAATACATACTCATTTCATAAATTGGTCCCCTACCTGAAGTACCACCTACATCAAAACTTCCACCTTTAATATAAGAGAACGTTCTGCTATCTCCTCCACTTTTATAAATAAATGCTATTAAAGAGAAGGCAGCTACAGATGCTATCATATAAATTAAAATTTTAAAAATAGCAGGTAATTCTCTTTTAAAAGTTAAAATGATTAAAGTGATTAAAAAATACAATATTAATAGAATGGCTCCACCGCGCCCGCCAGGTATAAAAACTGAAGGTAAGGTAAGTGCAGTCATAACGATATAAAATATTCTAAATCTAACTTGTACTTTTAAAATAATATATATCCCTAACCCAACGGTAAATGCTGATAAATAAGATGCATTTTGATAATTCATTAGTCCAAAATCTATGTACCCAGGAAGTTTATCAATTAAATATGGTATTAAAATTACACATAAGAATGTGAATGAAAATAAGATAAATACCCATTTAAAAAACTTTTCTACTAAACTTTTAGAAAGATATTTGATATACACTCCACATATAGCAGCAGGTATCGACCACATAACAAAAAATCTAATATTATTTTCCGATAATTTTTCATTATTATGGGGGGATATTACAAATGCTATAAACATAAGAACTACTATTAATATTAATAGGGCAAAGCCCATAGGAATTTTTAATGTTTTAATTATATCTACTAATGCATACAATATTGTAATTATTGCTATAATTACCATCGTTGGGTAATATAATGGCTCAATTGGTATGTGAAATGTTTCTTTGAATAATGTTGAAACTACAATAAATAAATTCATGCTTATTATTGAGCATAGCATAAAGTATTTCATTTTAATCCCTCTCTTGCTATACTGTCTGTTTATATATTTTAACTAACTGTTTACTTTCATTTTGCCAATTAAGAATTTTAGACGCTTCAATTGCATTTTTTCTTAATTTTTTATAAAGCTCTTCATTCTCTACTAATTTCTTAACTGCTTCAGCTATATTTTCAGGAGTTACTTCATCAATTACGATGCCAAAGTTATATTTATCATTTAAAAAGTAATGTTCTTTAACTGGAGATAAAATTACTGGTAATCCTGCATGTATACATTCAAAAATTTTATTTGATACTGTATATTCAAAATTAATTGATACTGGCTTAGTTAAAACTACTCCAATATCACTTTCACTTAATTTTTTAACTAAATCTTTAACTTCAACAGGTTTATCTACTCTCACATTAGCATTAGTAGCACTGATTAATTGTTTTATCTCATCTTCAAGTGGACCAAATCCTCTGACAATATAATTTATATTTTTTTGTCCATCTATTGTAGATGCTTTTACAAATTCTTCATAACCACGATCAGCAACAATTTGTCCTTGATAAACAATCTCATTAACATTATTGTCTTCAGACAATTTTATCGATTCATCTAAAAATGGTGCATTAGTTATAACATACGGCGTTTTTTTATAGCCTTTATCTGTATAATAAGATTTAGCTGCATGACTCACCGTAATAAATGAATTTACTCTTTTAGCTATAATATGCTTTTCTATTAATTCCACTATTTTAGAAATTGGTGCATATTTATTTATAAAAGCATTTTTAGCATAAATTTCATGCGCATCAAAAACTATATTTGCCTTCTTATAACCACTTAGATAAACCATTAATAATACGTCAAAATCATTGGCATGAATAACATCAGGTTTATACCTTTTAATTTGTCTAATAACACCTTTAGCGAAATTGATTCTCTTTAACAATTTACTAAATATTGAATTATTATCACTTTTTTCTCCAAGAAGTTTATATTTGAAATCTAAATTTTTCAAACGTTCTTCAGTAACATTCTTATTATTCATACCAACCATTAAATGAGTATTGGTAATATTTTTAATTGTTTCCATTTGTTTCAAAATTCTAGGATCTTGAACAATATTACTAGATACTATATTTAAAATTTTCATTAATCTCTTCCTATTCCTTTGAAACTTTTAAATTATTAAGAGTAAAGTTTTTATTTTTTAAAGTTTTAGGATCCATAGTCCACCATTTACTTTCAAGTAGTTGGGCAATAGTATCTTCATCAAATCTTTTTTTGATTTTCTTTGCAGGTACGCCACCTACTACTTCATAAGGAGCAATATCTTTTGTAACTACGGAGCCCGTGGCTACTATAGCGCCTGTTCCGATTCTTACTCCATCAAGGATGATAACGTTAGCTCCAATCCAAACATCATGTTCAATAATTGTTTTTTTAGGATTTTCATCGAATTTTAAATATGCTTCTTTAGTACCAAAAGGATTATTATTCGAATAAAAAACCGGGGAACTACTGAAATAATCTACTGGATGCTTACCTAAGCCCATCTTTACATCAGAAGAGATTGAGCAATAGTTCCCAATATCTACATTATTAAAGTCACTACCAAATCCAATATAACTATATTTCCCAATAGATGAATTTCTTATTTTACAAAATCGATCTATATAATTATTTCCTTCAAAAGTTGAATTTCTAATATAGGCTAATCTATTAACTCTTATATTTTTTTCTTTTGAAGATGAAGATTTTAATAAACCTAATAATTTATTAATCATGATTTTCTCCAAGTATTGCGATTAATAATATCTTTATAACTTTGAATAATTTTAACTACTTTAGTTGATACATTAGTATCTTTATAATCAATAGCGTCAATCATAGGTTCATCATTTTCTTGCATAGATTTAGCTAATTCAACAGATTGAACAAGGTTATCGTATGAAATACCACCTACAATGACCGTACCTTTATCAAGTACTTCAGGTCTTTCAGTTGATGTACGTATTAAAACACCTGGGAATTTTAAAATTGATGACTCTTCAGATAAAGTACCACTATCTGATAAAACTACAAATGCATTTTTTTGAAGTGCATTGTAATCAAAGAAACCAAATGGTTTTAATTGTCTAACTAGTGGATGGAATTTAAAGTTTCTTTCTTCAATTTTTTTCCAACTTCTAGGGTGTGTAGAATAAATAACTGGAATTTGATATTTTTCAGCAATATCATTAATTGCATTCATTAATGATAAGAAGTTTTTCTCGTTATCAATATTTTCTTCACGATGAGCTGATACCAAAATATAATTTTGAGTTTCAAGTTCTAATTTATTTAAAATATCGCTCTCATCAATTTTATAAGCATATTCGTCCAATACTTCTTTCATAGGTGATCCAGTTACAAAAATATTTTGTTTTTGGAAACCTTCGTCTAATAAGTAACGTCTGCTATGTTCTGTATATGGCAGGTTTACATCACTTACATGGTCAACAATTTTACGATTAATTTCTTCAGATACATTTTGGTCGAAGCATCTATTACCTGCCTCCATATGGAATACAGGAATTTTAAGTCTTTTTGCAGACACTGCTGCTAAACAACTATTTGTATCACCTAAAATTAATAATGCATCTGGTTGTTCTTCAGCTAATACTTCGTATGATTTAGCTAAGATATTTCCCATCGTTTCACCTAAATGACTACCTACAGCTTCTAAATAATGATCTGGTTCTCTCAATTCTAAATCCTCAAAGAAGACTTGATTTAATGTATAGTCATAGTTTTGCCCAGTATGTACTAATACTTGATTAAAATATTTGTCACAAGCTTTAATTGTTGCTGATAATCTAATAATTTCTGGTCTAGTACCAACAATTGTCATTAATTTTAATTTTTCCATTATTTAGACCTCCAAAAAGTATGTGTCTGGATTATTTGGATCAAAGATTTCGTTTACCCACATGATTGTTACCATGTCAGTATCGCCTAAGTTTTCAATGTTATGTGTATAGCCAACTGGAATATCCACTACTTCTAATTTATCGCCAGAGACATGATATTCAGTTACTTTATCATCTCCAACTTTTCTAAAACGTATAACTCCTGTACCTGAAACCACTAAGAATTTTTCATTTTTTGTATGATGCCAATGATTTCCTTTAACAATACCTGGTTTAGAGATATTAACTGAAACTTGACCTCTATCTTTAGTTTTAAATATTTCTGTGAATGAACCTCTATTGTCAACATTCATTTTTAAAGGATAACTAAATTTATCTTCAGGAAGGTAACTTAAATATGTACTATGTAAAGCATGTTCAAATGAATCTTCAATATTTGGAAGAGATTTATCATTTTCCATATTTCTGAATTGATATAATAATTTAGCAATCGTTCCAAGTTTCACTTCATAAACATTTGGAACTTTTGGTTCACCATTTTCAATATTCGGATGACCTTCAATAGCGTTTTTAAATTCTTTTATAACATCATCAATATAATTTAAATTCAGTACAACATTTTCATCGTTAACTTGAATTTCTTCATCTCTAGCAATTTTATAGCAGAATGTTGCGATGACTGAGTTATAATTTGGTTTACACCATTTACCGAATAAATTAGGTAAACGATAAATTAAAACTTTATTTCCATTTTCTTTTGAAAATTGTTCAAGTACACCTTCGCCATGTCGTTTACTATTTCCATAAGGATTATCATTAGCAGCTTGAATTGATGACGATAAAATCACATCTGGTTTCTTAGGATTTTCTTTTAGAATTTCTAAAACTTCACTTAAGAAATCTACATTACCCTCTTTGAATTCTTCTTCTCTTTGAGGACGATTAATTCCAGCTAAATGTACTACTGAATCAGCTTCTAATAAGTATTTTTTTAAATCTTCGGAGCTAGTTTGTCTATTTACTTCAAGAATTTCATTATCCGTAGTTGCTTTCAAATCTTCTTTAAGGTTTTTACCTACAAATCCATTTGAGCCTGTTATAACGATTTTCAATGTAAACTCTCCTAACCTTTTTTATAGTTATTTAATTCAGTTCTTACATATTCTAAAGATAACAATTTTTCTTTAATTTCCTCTACAGTTAAAATATTAGTATTATCTGAGTTGTATTCATAAGCTTCTGTAATTTTTTCACTGCCATTTTCATAGTATTTACTGTAGTTTAAATCTCTTGAATCTGCCGGTACACGGAAGTAACCTCCCATATCCTCACATTGAGCATATTCTTCTCTAGTTAATAAAGTTTCTGCTTTTTTCTCACCATGTCTTGTTCCAATAATTTTAATTTCATTATCAGCCTCAAATAATTGTAGAAGTGCTTCTGCTAAGTCTCCAACAGTTGAACTTGGTGCTTTTTGAACCATAATGTCACCAGTTTTAGCATGTTTAAATGCATGGACAACTAATTCAACTGCTTCTTCTAAACTCATTAAGAATCTAGTCATATTCGGATCAGTAACTGTTAACGGTTCCCCCGCTTTAATTTTGTCAATAAACAATGGAATTACTGACCCTCTTGAAGCCATTACATTACCATATCTAGTACCACAAATTAATGTTTGTTCACTATCTACATTTCTAGATTTAGCCACGAAGACTTTTTCCATCATTGATTTAGAAATTCCCATTGCATTAATAGGATAAGCAGCTTTATCTGTTGATAAACAAATTACTTTTTTAACATTATTACGTATAGCATTTTGTAAAACGTTTTCTGTACCAATAATATTTGTTTTTACAGCTTCCATTGGAAAGAATTCACAAGAAGGTACTTGTTTAAGTGCAGCAGCGTGGAAAACATAGTCAACTTCTCTCATTGCAGTTTCCACACTATGAGAATCTCTTACATCTCCTAAATAAAATTTTAATTTAGGATTATTGTATTTCTTTCTCATATCATCTTGTTTCTTTTCATCACGTGAAAACACTCTGATTTCTTTGATATCTGTATCTAAAAATCTTTCCATAACAGCATTCCCAAACGAACCTGTTCCACCAGTGATTAATAGTACTTTGTCTTTAAACATATTAACTCTCCTATTCATTAGCTATCTTAATAATTTTTTCTTTTTTAAAATCTTTCGCTAAATCACTAACAATCGCATCTACTTCTTCTTTAGAGAAATCTCTAACTTTGCCACGATAGATTTTTTCGTATACTTGTTCCGGATGTATTTCGTTTTCATTTAATAATTCTTCATACATCTTTTCTCCTGGTCTGATACCACTAAACTTAATTGGAATTTCGTCCTCAGTTTTCCCACTAAGTCTTATTAAGTTTCTTGCCAAATCGACAATTTTAACTGGTTCTCCCATATCTAATACGAATACTTCTCCACCTTGAGCTAAAGCTCCTGCTTGAAGTACTAATCTTGATGCTTCTGGAATAGTCATAAAATATCTAGTCATATCTGGATGTGTCACAGTTACTGGACCACCTGCAGCAATTTGTTTTTTAAATAATGGGATGACTGATCCGCGAGAACCTAAAACGTTACCAAAACGTACTGCTACAAAGTCTGTTACACAATTTTCATCATTTAAACTTTGGACTACCATTTCCGCTACACGCTTAGAAGCTCCCATTACATTTGGTGGATTAACTGCTTTATCAGTCGAAACCATTACAAACTTTCTTACTCCCACATTTTTAGCGGCAGTTGCAACATTTCTAGTTCCTAATACATTATTTTTGAATGCTTCTATAGGATTGTATTCCATAAGTGGTACGTGTTTATGTGCAGCTGCATGGTAAACTGCATATGGTTTATATTTATCCATAACTTCTTGAATACGATCCCCATTTTGCACATCTGCAATAATAGGTATGATTTCAATTTTATCTTTATATAAATTAGTTAGTTCTTGATGGATAAGATAAATACTATTTTCACCGTGTCCAAGTAAGAGTATTCTTTCAGGTTGAAACTTACAAACTTGTCTACAAATTTCAGAACCTATTGAACCTCCTGCCCCTGTAACCATAACCGTCTTATGAGTAAGTTCTTTAGAAATCATCGCCATATCTAGTTCTACCGGTTCACGACCAAGTAAATCTTCAACTTCAACTCTTTTTAGTTGATTAACCTCAAGTTCTCCTGCTAATACTTGTTCAATGTTTGGCATTTTAAATAATTCAATACCAGTACTATTACAAATATTATTAATCTCTTTTAAACGCTCTGGTTTAAGAGTAGGTATAGCAATAATTATTCTTTTAATTCTAAATTTATTTACTAAATTTGGAATATCATTTATTGTCCCTTGAACTTTTACGCCTTCGGTAATAGTCAATTTTAATTTTTGAGGATCATCATCAACAGCTAAGACTGGTTCTAAGCCCATTTCAGGACTTCTAAGCATTTGACGAATAAGCAATGATCCACCTCGTCCAGCTCCAACAATTAAAGTTGGTTTCTTTTGTTGTTTTTTACCAACAACAAAGCCACGTGCTACTCTCCACGAAATACGTGAGCCACCAATTAGAATTAAGTGCATCATCCATGTGATTAAATACAATCTAAAGAATGGTGGATGACCTGTAAATACTGGAACTGCAATCATCGTTACTAAAATTGAGCATGTTACCGCTTCAACAATGAGTAATAATTCGTTAACACTAGCATATTCCCAAGCACGATGATATAAGTTAAATATGTATGCAAATACGTGATGTGATATAAGTAAAATTATAGATGTAAGTATTAAAATATTATGTGAGTATCCTTTAAAGAAAGGTTCTAAAATGTTGTAACAAATGAAAACAGAAAACGCTACAATTAGTGAGTCAATTATTATTAATATAAGTAGACGTTCTCTTGCGCTTAATTTATCCACGCATCTATCCCCCTAACTTACTTTTCTTATTTATTAAAATAAACCAAATAATTTCTTTTGCTTATAGTCTTGAGTAGGTTGCATTTTAGGTATATCTTCATTATTTACTATATATCTAGCATTATTCATAAATTTATTTATGCTTTCTTCATATTTTTGCAACTTTTTATCTTTTAAAAGACTCTCTATTATAAATGGTCTATTTTTATCATGATGCGCGTCTGATGCTATAAAATGACTCAAGTTATTTTCAATCATTTGTAAAGATAGTTTCTGAAGTTTTTTACCGTGTTGTCCAGCCAATGAAGCAGATGTGATTTGACTTAGCGCACCGCCGTTAATTAATTCGAATAATACATCTAAATTTTGGCTAATTTCTTTATTTCTCTCTGGGTGAGCAATAATAGGAACATAGCCCTTAGATTGTATTTCATAAAAAAGACGACTAGTGTAATGTGGGACACCACTAGAAGGAAATTCAATTAATAAATACTTAGAATGATTTAAGCCAATAGCTTCATTCTTTTCTAATTGTGGTAATATTTGATCACTTATTCTTATTTCTTGACCTGGATAAAGCTTAATCCCTAACTCTTTTACCTCTTGCATTTCAGAAAGTTGTTGTAGTTTCTGTTGTACATTTTCGTATTCGTTATCAAAAGTAGGACTTAAATGATGAGGAGTCGCAATAATTTCTGTGACTCCTTCATTTTTTGCTTGTTTTAATAAAGCTATCGCAGCTTCTTTTGTTTTAGGACCATCATCAACATCGATCAAAATATGATTATGTATATCAATCATTTTATTCATCTTCCCCATAATAATAGTAACTTGATGACTTATCTTGTTCTGTTTTATTTAATACTGCACCTAAAATACGTCCTTCTGCTTTTTCAATTAAAGATTTAGCTTTTTTCAATTCATTTTTGTTATTATGTTCAGCATCAATAACAAGTACGCAATCACGAACATATTGTAAGAAAACTTGCGCATCTGTCACAGTATTGACAGGCGGAGTGTCAATTAAAACAAAATCATATGAATCCAATAAAATATTTAATAATTTCTCAAATTTTTCAGAAGCTATTAATTCAGATGGATTTGGCGGCACCGGACCAGAAGTCAATAAATCTAAATTTTCGACTCTAGTTGAGCGAATTGCTTGATCGATATCACTTTTCCCAATAATTAGATTAGAAAGTCCATCATAGTTTGAAACTTCAAAAACATAATGTTGAGTTGGCTTCCTCATATCTCCGTCAATAATAAGCGTTTTATAACCTGCTTGTGCATAGGTGATTGCTACATTTGCTGAAACAATACTCTTACCTGCTGCCGGTTTTTCAGAAGTTACAATAATGCTCGTCGTTTCTTCAGCTCCTGAAAACATAATATTAGATCTAATTCCTCTGAATCTTTCACTTGCAACGGATTTAGGCTTATCGTGTACATGCAAAGGATGTTCTAGTTTTTTTCTTACTTCTTTATTCTTTTTAGCCATTTGAATTACTCCTTATTTAAGTTTGTGAATAGAACCTAAAACAGGTATATTTAGTTCTCTTTCAACGTCTTCTTCTGTTTTAATTCTTTGGTCAAAGATAGCTTTTAAAATTAAAATAATAATCGCTAAAAACAATCCTAATAAAATAGCAATTACACTATTCAAGATTGGATTTGGAGAAACTTGAGTTGCTGTGCCATTAGCTCTAGATAAAATTGAAACATTATCTACTTTCATAATTTTTGG
This sequence comes from Staphylococcus petrasii, assembly GCF_002902565.1. Lineage (GTDB taxonomy): Bacteria > Bacillota > Bacilli > Staphylococcales > Staphylococcaceae > Staphylococcus > Staphylococcus petrasii. Next base: position 11,315 of record NZ_PPRC01000077.1, read on the forward strand.
CATTCTTTCTTTAAATACATCTGAAACTTCATTCGCAACTCTTTCTGCATCAGCTTTATTTTTTGATTTAACTGCGATATCTAAAATTTGTGATTGATCTTTGTTAGAAACAGTCATCATCTTTTCAATTTGTTTTACTGAAAACTTTTTATCTTTTTTAGCAACTTCATCTAAAATTCTAGGGCTTTTAACAATTTCAGAATATGTATTAACTAATTGAATGTTTCCTTGTACTTCTTGAGCCATCATCTCAGGATTTTTTTCTCTCTGATTAACTAAAACTTGCGTACTTGCTTCATATTGTGGTTTTAATAAGAAGAAAGTTATAGCTAAAGTGATTAAAAGAAATATTAAAGGTAAAAGTATAAGTAGCCACCAATTTTTCTTTAATATCTCCAATATTTTTGATAAATCTAATGAGTTTTCCATATTTACCTCCAATGATTGATTTCGGTATTAATTTTATATTTTTATAAATGTTTTTACAACACAATTTAAAAATATAAATTATGTATTTTATTGAGATTTTTACTTTAGAAATCTAATCAATTATTAATTATCGAATATATTGCTATAA
>NZ_PPRC01000078.1 GCF_002902565.1 Staphylococcus petrasii
TTATAGAACATATGTTCGTATATTTGAAGAGGTTTCCTATACTATAAATAAATTTTATATATTTTATGGAATATAATGAATTTTTATTTGAAAAAAATGAGGCCATAAGTCTAACAAAGGGGAAGTAAACTTATGACCTGTAGTCATTACATAATATAACTTTTTGTGAAGGAGTTAATGGGGATATTACTCCTACATTTAGTATAGCACAATTTGTGTAAAAAAATATTGTTTTCATTGTGAACTTTAATTTAACAATATTTTAATAAAATTATAAAACTAAGTATTTGGTCTCCATTTTCAAAAATAATAAAAATTGTCTAAATGGGGGTTATGGAGTACTATATTTAATAGTTAAAGAGAGAGAAGACGAAAGTTATGAGAAAAACAACAAAAACTTTAGTAGCGACAACATTAGCATTCGGTACGTTATTTGGTATTGGTGCGACTGGAGAAGTGGCACAACATACTGCACATGCAGCAACTTCAGCGTATTACAACTATAACGGTTACGCTGGGCAAGATGTGTCATTCGTATTAGATAAAAACTTTAAAAATGCAGTTAAAGCTGAAAATGTCACATTTAACGGCATTAAATTAAAAAATACAAATTCTACAAAAAACGTTAAGAAATATGATCAATATTTCAGAAACGTATCTAAAGATGGTAAGACAGCATCTTTACTTGATATGAAAGTAACGGGTCATATGTCACTTGCACAACTTAATAAATTGTATGGCAAAGATTTACAAAAAATTGATAACGGTAAAAACAATACTACTGGAATTTATTACTACCAACCGAACCACAACGGTATGACTGTATGGTTTGATTTAAATAAAGGTAAAGTTGACCGTGTAGTGATGGGTTATAGCACAACACAACAAGCCATGAAAAAGAACTAGAACCTCTAGAAGAAAAATATAAGACAAATCTAAGGTAGACGATGCTACCGTTAGATTTGTCTTTTTTATTGTGTGTAAATCGCATATTTAATGTTATTTTTTATTACCGTAATGACCTATAGGATCGATCACTTTACCAGTTGTTTTATTGACATAGATGACTGATGCACCATTGCTACCTTGTTCTGCATATACGACAGAGACATAACCTTTAGGTAAATCGCTGTGACGTGATACATTTTTATCCACTTTAAGACCCATGCTATTTTCAATTTCTATTTTATGGCTATTGAAGTATTGTTTTGCCACACTCATGATTTCAACGTCAGAGAGTTGTCTTTTATAATTGAAATGACTTGTGTCATGAACGTTGTGATCAATAATTTTTCCAGTTGTTTTATTGATATAAATTGCTGATAAACCGTTACCGCCTTGTTCTCCATACACTACTGGAACATAGCCTTTAGGTAAATCGCTATAAAGAAATGTCTCTTTATCTACTTTAACGCCTACGCTTTTATTTAATTTAATTTGATGAATATTAAAATATTGTTTTGCAATATTCACTAGTTCACCATTAGAAAGTTGTGGTTTTTTATCATAGTTACCAACATTGTGAGTATTGCGATCGATGATTTTACCAGTTGTTTTATTAACATAAACTGCAGATGAACTATTAGCGCCTCTTTCTCCGTATACGACAGGAACATAACCTTTAGGTAAATCAGTATAAAGAGAAGGGTTTTTAGCTACTTTGATACCAATACTGTTGTCTGTTTCAATGTGACGTTGTTTAAAGTATTGTCTAACGATGTTTTCGATTTGAGTATTTGATAATTGTTTTTGTGCGGCATGTGCTTCGTTTGAATGAATTGCTTCAGTTGAATATCCAGCTCCTAATACAGTTCCAAGTGCAATAACAGATGACAAAGTGATTTTAGTGAATTTGTGCATAGTCAAATCTCCTTTATATAATTTAAATAATAGGGCTTTTGGAAAAGTATTACTATTTGATTACAATATTACATTTATATTACAAAAAGTGCAATATTACTTTCGTTTAATTTGTGTAAAATTTGTTAAATGTTATATAAGTCTAAAGTTAAAATAATTGTTCATGAAATGGATAAACAAATACATGCAAAATGATGATAACTTAGAAGTGATAGGCAAGTATAAGCCATGCTAAAGGTAAGGCTTGTCGATAAAGTATAGGGGTTGAAAGAGTTTATCTTCAATCTCAGGGATTAGAGGAGTTTATAACCATGAAAAAAAGTAAACGTCTAGATCTCATCACAACTGTTGTGAAGCAAAATCGTTTTAAGAAAAAGGAAGACATTGCAGATTACATTGAACAACACTTTGGTGTGCGTTACAGTGTGACGACAATTGCGCGTGACTTAAAGCAATTAAAAATTTTTAAGATGCCTGCGGTAGGGCAGCAATCGTTTTATAAAAAGTTAGAAGATACGCGTAAAACAGATGCGAAAGCGAAATTACTACATTATTATGAAGCGGAAATTCAGAATATTATTATTCAAGATAGTTATTTATTGATTAAGACGTCACCAGGATTTGCGCAATGTATCAATTATTTTATTGATCAGATGGAATTAAAAGAGGTATTAGGCACGGTAGGTGGTAATGATACGCTCATGGTACTGACTGCGTCGTCTGATATGGCACACTATGTGCATTATAAATTGTTTAATCATAAATATGCGAATTAATGCATAATATATTTGGTGGTATTATAAATTAATCTTCTTTATACTTATTTATGAAATACTGATAAATGAGTATTTCTAATATTTCCATTTTCAAAAAATATCTTTAAAAATGAAAATGATTATAAATGCAAAATGTTGTATAAAAAACTTTTACAGGGTAAATAGTAATAGGTTAATGAATGAAATATACACAGTTAATCATAAATAC